>JBKQPS010000115.1:0-11159 GCA_052144915.1 Spirochaetia bacterium
CCGTCTATGGTCTGAACTACACCTGAGGCAAGGCGGCCTTCGGGATCAGCGCTTCCAGCCTTCCCGTGCTGTCCGAGAGGCCTCCGAGGCGGTTCCGCGCGATCCACAGCCTTCGATACTCTCCGACGATGCCTGAGATCCGTTCAGGCGTGACCGCACTGCTTCGCTCCTCCTCCGCGCCGAGAAGGGCGGCGGCGCGGTCGCAGCCGAGGAGGAGCATCCGGACGGTGAGTGCGTACTCATCCCGGACAAGGGCCGCATCCGGCAGGTCCATCCGTGCCCCGTCCAGGCGGGCCGCTGCCGTCTCGATCCAGCTGCGCGTCCGTGCAAGAGCCTCGGCGCGCAGTCCCTCCGGAGGCTGTCGGCGGTCGGGGTGCCGCAGGACCTGGAAAAGGGCGCTTTCGTTGTGGATGCGCAGTCCGGTATGCGCATATGCGTTGCCGAGGTCCCGGGCCACCCCACCCATGACACCCGCGCGGTCTCGGAACACAAATGTGTCGAGCTCCCGACTGAAGTCCGTCTGGGAGCTGCCCTGTTGGCACCAGGACAGGGCCGCGCCCGCGGCAAGACCCAGGTAGCTCACCGGAAGGAATTGCCAGTGCCCGTTGTCTCCCCAGTCGGTGTTCAGAAAGCCGGTGGCGCCGTGGGATAGACCGGCGCGCGCGGCGGCGCGGAGGTTTGCCAGGCAGTTCTCCGTGCGTCCGGCGAGCGAGTTCCAGGAAGAGGTACCCGGGCAGACCCACCAGGACACACCGGAGTCGCGCAGCTTCGCCCCGTGCTCGTCGAAGGGATGGTCCGCCTCGTAGCCCCACTCCAGGGCAATGGCATCGGCAGGAAGCTCCGCGACGAGCTGCGGATGTTCCATGATGATGTCGCCCCAGTACAGCATCGTCCGCGCCCGGGAAGCGACCAGGCGGTGGATCTTCAGGAGGAAATCGAGGTACACACGGCCCTTCCCGAGGCGCTCGCAGATCTGCCGGCTGCGGCCCTGGCCAAGGTCGTGTGTCTCGTCGCAGCCGACGTTGAAGAGGGTGCTTCCGAAGTTCGGGAGCAGCTCGTCATAGAGGCCCTCCAGGAGGGCAATCGAGCCGGGGTTGGACGGGTCCAGGCTGAAAGGCTCCTCCCGGCATTCGGCGAGATCCCGGTATCGCGGCAGGGCGAGCCACCTCTGCAGGTGCCCGAAAGAGTTCTGGTTCGGCGCCAGCTCGATCATTCTCTCCCGACAGTACGCATCGAGGAGGAGAATCTGCTCCGCGGTCATGGGGCTCGCATCCGCCCAGACGTCCCGGTGTCCCCTGTACGCGAAGGTGTGCTCCGTGTAGAGCTGGAGATGGTTGATCTTCATCCCGGCAAGGAGATCCGCCAGGGAATAAAGGGTTTCCATGGTCGGGACCTTGTCGCGCGAGATGTCGAGCATCACCCCCCGGACGGGAAAATCGGGCCAGTCCGCGATTTCCCCGGCGGGAAGGGCGGAGGGGCACTGCCGCACGACCTGCGTGAGAGTGGCGACCGCGTACTGCAGGCCCGCGAGGTCAGCGCCGCGGCATTCGATGCCCGAAGGTCCGATGGCAAGCCGGTAGCCCTGCGCGGGCAGGCTGCTCTCCCCCACTCCCAGCCAGATGCACGCCGCGCTCGCCGGGCCCGCCGGGCCGGCCCCGAGGGCCCACTCCATCCCGAGCTGCCGGGCTGCCGTCTCCTTCAAGCCGATGGCGGCCCGCAGCAGCGCCCGCGCCTCCGCGGAGGACAGGACGATCCGTGTTCCGGGCCGCGGGGCGAATGCCCCCTCATGCGCCCGGATCTCGCGGGGCCTCGGCAGAAACACGAGCTCGGCCAGCGATCTCCCGGATCTCTCCACGCGGGCGTCCCCGCTAGACGTAGACGAACGGTATCAGGTCGGCTTCCGTCGTCTTGAGGTCTCGCGGCGCGATCGAATCCGCGCACTGGCGCGCCTGGACGAGATAGTCCTCGAAGAGCGGCCCGAGGTCCGGCGGCCCCTGCCGGTGCGGCCGCGACGGCTCCGCGGATACGGCGTCCTGCAGGCGCAGGGGAAAACGGGGAGGCACGAACTCCTTGTGGCGCCACGCCCCGGACCGCATGTCAAATCGATAGAGCGGCAGGAACTTCCTGCCGTGCTCGGCCACGAACAGGATCGACCGGCAGATGAAGTCCACCTCCTCGTCGGTGTGGAGGAAGTGGAAGTTCACCCGTGCCCACCCCGGTTTCAGGCCGATGTTTCCGCGCATGATGGAGCGCCGCAGCTCCTGCGACTTGTGCTCGTCGATGTGGAGAACCCGGTGCCCGTAGGGGGCGGCGCATGAGCACCCCGCGCGGCTCTGGATCCCGAAGAGGTCGTTGAGGAGGGTGGTGACGAACCGAGGGTGCAGCCAGGACGAGCCGACGCGCACGTTGAAGGAGAATATGGGCAGGCGATTCTCGGGGCCGACTCCTCCGATGAGCTCGATGCCGGGGTGCGCGGCCAGGGCCGCGTGGACACGGCGCGCCAGTTCGGCCTCGTGCGCCGCGATGCGCTCGGGACCGAGCATCTCCTTCAGCTCCATGGCCAGGGCCGCCCGC
The DNA here is from genome assembly GCA_052144915.1 of Spirochaetia bacterium. Classification (GTDB taxonomy): domain Bacteria; phylum Spirochaetota; class Spirochaetia; order SZUA-6; family Fen-1364; genus Fen-1364. Next base: position 2,575 of record JBKQPS010000115.1, read on the forward strand.
AGGGTCTGCAGGATCCCGGGAGTGCCGGCCTTTTCCCTGACCTCGATGTCGGTGCTGTACGCCTGGCCCTCGAAACCTACGTAGTCCACGGTGCCGCCGGCGCCGATGGTCGGGGGCAGGTCCGCCCGGTAGATGCCCTGGTGAAAGATCAGCACCCCGCAGCTTCCGGGCCCGCCGAGGAACTTGTGGGGAGAAAAATACAGCGCATCGAAGTACGACCGGGCGTCGTGGCGCATGTCCATCTGGACATACGGGGCGGACGCCGCGAAGTCGAAGAACGCGAGAGCCCCGTTGTCGTGAAGGATCCGGGCAACGTCGTAGACCGGCGTGGTGACGCCGGAGACGTTCGACGCGGCGGAAAAGGCCCCGATCCTCCGTCTGCCCGCGTACCGGGGACTGCCCGCTTTTTCGCGGAGGTCTTCCAGGTCCAGCAGACCGTCGGCGGTGAGCTCGATCTCCACGACCTCGGCGAAGCACTCCCGCCACGACACCTCGTTGGAGTGGTGCTCGTACGGCCCGACGAAGACCACCGGCCTGCTGTCCTGGACCCGCGCCGCAAGGGCGTCGTACTCGGAGGGCGGGAAGTGGCCCCGCAGCAGGGACTGGAAGAAGTCGCGGGCGGCCGGCGGCAGGTAGATCCCGAGTATCTGCTGCAGCTGGTGCACGGCCGCGGTCGTCCCCGCGCCGACGGTGACGAGCTTGTGCTCGGGTCCGGCGTTGACCAGTTTCTTGATGAGCGCCTCCGCCTCGCTGAGGCGTTCCGAGGTGATGGACCCGGTGGCATCGTCCTCGGTATGCGTGTTGCCGTACAGCTCCAGTGCGGACCGCAGCTGGTCCTCGATGAGCGTCACGGCCCGGCCCGACGCGGTATGGTCCGCGTAGGTGAGCCGCCGACGGCCGAAGGGTGTGTCGAGAAACGCGCTGCCCCCGATGACGCTCCCGCGCACTTTGTCCCAGAGATCACGCGGCGCTTGCCGAGCTGCCTGCACTTGATTCGCCCTCCTTCGATCCGTATCACTGTATCATGAACAAGGCCGAGATGCGCAGGGCCATGCTGCGGCTGCTCGAGGCGATCGGAGACGACGAGCTCGCGGATCGCAGCGAAAAAGTCGCGCGGCGGCTCGCCCGGACCGCCGCATGGGCCGGGATGGACACCCTTCTCGCTTTTCTTTCCATGCCGCGCGAGATCTCGACCGCCGGGATGATCCGCGCCGCTCAGGCCGCGGGCAGGCCCGTTGCCGTTCCCCGCATCGAGGCGGAGGACATCCGGTTCCTGGTCATGCCGCCGGCCTCTGCGGTCCAGCCGGGCGGAGCGCAGCCGCCGGGTGCCGTGGTCCTGCCGGGCGGCCCGCTGCCGCCGCGGGACCGCTGGGGCATCCCCGTCCCCGACCCCGCATGGCCGCCGCTGGAGCCCGCGCGCGCGGGGCGCATCCTGGTGGCCGCGCCCGGTCTCGCATTCGACAGGCAGGGAAACCGGCTGGGCAGGGGAAAGGGCTACTACGACCGCTTCCTCGCCCGCGCGCGCGCCGCCGGGGCGCGGCTCACTGTCATCGGCGTCTGCTTCTCGGGCCAGCTGGTCGAAGAGCTGCCGCACACGGAGCGGGACCAGGCGGTAGACGGGGTAGTGACGGAGTCGGAGACGCTCCTGTTCGATGGCTGAATGCCACGGGGTACCGTGGCCGCCCTGAATGCCACGGGATACCGCGGCCGCCCGGGCTTGATTCGATGGCCGGGCCAGATTACATTGCCACGCATGGGTGTCATTAAATCCGCGCTGGAAATCGCAATGGAAAATTCCAAAGGCATCGAAGCCAACAAGGAGCTGGTGCATCAGAACCGGCTCCGTGACGAGGGCAGGAAGCTCGCATCCAAGGTCCTGGAAGATCCTGCGTTCGACCTGAAGGGAACCCTGAAAGGCTACGAGCCGGCGCAGGGGAAGCTCGTGAAGGAAGGCCTGATGCAGTCTCTCCTGGCCAATCTCGTCCTCCCCCTGGACGAGTTCGCAATGAAGGACACGAAGCGCCTCGGTGACGCGATGTCGGCGATCGTATCGGACACCCGCAAGATCGGCATGATCTTCAGCCAGCTGGACGGCTTCTTCAAGGAGTACGTGGCGGAGCGCAAGCGCGTGGTGGAGGCCGTGGAGCGCCAGTACGCGCCGAAGCTCAAGAAGAAGGAAGAGGATCTTTCCCGGCAGATGGGGAGGCAGGTGAAGATCAACCCGGCCGCGGACCCCGAGTACCAGTCCATCGTGCGGCAGTACCTTTCCCAGCTCGACTTAAAGTACGGTGACGCGCTGGACGGCGCGAAGGAAGAAATCAAGGCGGCTTTCGCCAAGTCCCCGTAATGCGGCTCGTCGCCGACCTGCACGTGCATTCGCGGTATTCGCGGGCGACGAGCAGGGAAGCGGACCTGGACGGCTACCACCGCTGGGCCCGGGTCAAGGGCATCGACATCGTCGGGACGGGGGATTTCACCCATCCCCGCTGGCTCGCGGAGCTTTCCTCCCGGCTGGTCGAGAAGGACGGGCTGTTCATCCTGAAAGACGCGCCCCGCGGGTCCCCGCTGGAGGCAGCGACTCCCGCCGCGCGCGACGTGCGTTTCGCGTTCACGACGGAAATCAGCTCGATCTACAAGAAACGCGGGCGCGTGCGCAAGGTGCACAGCCTGATCGGCGTGCGGTCGCTGCAGGACGCGCGCCGGCTCAGCGTGCGCCTTGCGGCCATCGGCAACATCGCTTCCGACGGCAGGCCCATTCTCGGGCTCGATCCGAAGGACCTGCTCTCCCTTCTTCTCGAAACGGCGGAGGGCTCCTTTCTCATCCCCGCCCATATCTGGACGCCGTGGTTCTCCCTCTTCGGATCGAAGTCGGGCTTCGACGCGATCGAGGAATGCTTCGAGGATCTCACCCCGCACATCTTCGCGCTGGAGACCGGCCTCTCCTCCGACCCGGCGATGAACTGGCGGTGGAGCGCCCTGGACCGCTATCGGCTGGTTTCCAACTCCGACGCGCACTCGCCGGCCCGGCTGGGAAGGGAGGCGAACATTCTCGACGTCGAGCCCAGCTGGCAGGGGCTGACCGCCGCCCTTCGCACCGGCGCGGGGTTCCTTGGCACGATCGAGTTCTATCCCGAGGAAGGGAAATATCACTACGACGGTCACCGGAAATGCGGCGTCCGCATGGACCCCGAGGAAACCGCGCGCACGGGCGGGAAATGCCCGGTCTGCGGCAGGCCGGTTACCGTGGGGGTGCTCAGTCGGGTCCACGCGCTGGCAGACCGGCGCGCCCCGGCGCAGCCGCGGCCGGCGGAGGGATACCGTTCCCTCATTCCCCTGCCGGAAGTGCTCGCCGAGCTCGCGGGGACCGGCAGCGGTTCCCGCGCGGTGGCCGCCGCCTACGCGCGGCTCATTGGCGCATTCGGCAGCGAGCTCGCGCTGCTCCTGGACGCTCCCGTGGAGGACATCGCCCGGTCGCACGGCCCGCTCCTTGCCGAGGCGATCCGCCGGATGAGAGAGGGAAAGACCAATCCCACGCCCGGCTACGACGGAGAGTTCGGAGTCATCCGCGTCTTCGACGAGGAGGAGCTCGTGCGGCTCCGCGGCCAGGACGCGCTGTTCCCCGCGCCGGCAGGCGAAAAGAGGAAGCAGAAGGACTTCGTCGACGCGATTCCGCGCGGAGCAGCCGTGATGCCGGCAGCCGCCGGCCCGGAGAGCCCCCCGCGGAGCGCGGGAGTGCTGGACAGGGAGCAGGAGGCGATCGCCTCTTCCGCCGCCGGCCGCATCCTGGTGGCCGCGGGACCCGGGGCGGGGAAGACGCGCGTGCTCGTGAGCTGGATCGCGGCCAACCGGGAGCGCGGGCCCGGCGGAGTGCTCGCGCTCACCTTCACCGCGCGGGCCGCCGCGGAGCTCTCCGAGCGGCTGGGCACGCAGGGAATCGCTGCCCACACGTTCCATTCGTTCTGCTGGTCGGTGCTCCGCGAGCACACGCCGGGGCTGCTCTCCATCCTCTCACCGTCGGACCGGGTGACGGTGCTGCAGATCCTCCTTCCCCGTGAAGGAGTGTCCCGGCTGCGGGCACTCGCGCAGAGCATGGAGCGGGCGTGGGAGGGTGTGGAGCAGCCGGATTCCGACGTCGCCGCGCTCATCCGCAGATACGACCGCACGCTTTCAGACATCGGGGCCGCGGACGTCTCATCCCTCGTCCCGCGCGCACTCGACGCTCTTCGCGCGGACGGTCCTCTCCTGTCGACGATCCGGGCGCGCTACCGCGCAATCGCGGTCGACGAGCTGCAGGACATCAACAGGCCGCAGTTCGATCTCCTGCGCCTCCTCGCGGACGGGGCGGAGGCGGTGTTCTGTATCGGCGACCCGGACCAGGCGATCTACGGTTTCCGCGGCTCGGACAGGAGGCTCTTCTTCGATTTCGCCGGGGCAGCGGGCACGGAGGCGTTCACCCTGCGGCGGAACTACCGCTCGACCGCGGCAATCGTATCCGCGGCGGATGGAGTGATCTCCGCCGACGGCGCGCGGGAAGCTCCCTCCCTCGCCGCCGTCCGCCCTGCCGGCGCCGCGGTGCGCGTGATGACATGCGAGGATCCGGTCCACGAAGGCCGCGTGATCGCCTCGGAGATCCGCGTCCTCGTCGGGGGGATCGATTCGGTGTCCGTCGATGATGCCCGCACCCGCGTGCCCGGCCAGTACGCTTTCTCGGAAATCGCGGTGCTCGCGCGGACCCGGGCGGTGCGGGACTCCCTCCTGCCCGGCCTGCGGGAGGCGGGCCTTCCTCTGTCGCTGGGCGCGCACGCGCCGTTTTCCGAGGAGGAGCCTTTCCGCTCCGTGCTGGCGGCCCTCCGGCTCGTCCTGAACCCCGGTGACCTGGTGTCCAGCCGGGTGCTTTCTCCCCGGGCCGGGGCCGTGGAGGAAATCCTCGGGCGCGGCCCCGCGATTCTCCGGGCGGCCTCCACCGCAGGGATCTGCGCCGCGCTCGACCTTGTCATCGCGACGATTGTTCCCCTTGATCGGTCGCTTCCGGAGGTCGCGCTCGGCGAGGAAGTGATTCGCTCGTCTGCCGCGCGCCACGGAACGGATCTCGCGGGCTTTCTTGCCCACGCGTCGCTGTGCACCCGGGAAAGCGAGGGGCCCGGCGCCCCCGAGAGGGTCTCCCTGCTCACGTTTCACGCGGCCAAGGGCCTGGAGTTCCCCGCGGTATTCGTCGCCGGGGCGGAGGAGGGAATCACTCCGCTGGCCGACAGACGCGGCACAACGCCCTCGCGGCGCGGGGCCGACGTCGGGGAGGAGCGGAGGCTGTTCTACGTCGCGGTGACCCGGGCGCGGGACGTGCTGGTTATCACGCACTGCCGCCGCAGGATGTCCGCCGGCCGTCTTGCCGATGCGCGTCCCAGCCGGTTTCTCGACGATATCCCGGCGGCCTCGCGCGTCAGCGAGTCTCCCCGGGTGCGGCGCGACGCCCAGATTCCCCTTTTCTGACTTTCTTCACGATCTCGAACCACGCGACGCTGAGGAGGCCGGCGGTGACCGCGATTGCGATATCGAGGCCGCTCACCGGTGCGAAGTGGAACACACCGCTCAGCGCGGGGACGTATACCACCAGCGCGAGGAACGCGAGGGCGCTGCCCGTGACCCAGAACAGGGCGCGGTTGGGGACCGCAAGGGACGTGATGAAGCCGCGCTGCCAGCTCCTGTTGGTGAGGATGAGGCACAGGTTCGCCACGATCAGCGTGATGAACGCGAGCGTCCGGGCATGGGCCACGCTCTCCCCCATGAACAGTCCCGCCTCGAAGACGCCGAACACCACGGCGAAGGCGGCAATTCCCTGGAGGGCGCTCCGCACGAGGCTCCGCCGGCCGAAGAGCCTTTCGGCGGGGCTGCGGGGCGGGCGGGTCATGATGTCGGGCTCCGCCGGTTCCGCCTCGAAGACGATCGAGCACGCGGGGTCGATGATCAGCTCGAGGAACACGATGTGAACGGGAAAGAGGAGCATCTCTTTCCAGTTCAGGAGAACGGGCAGGAGGGAGGCGAGGGCGATCGGTATGTGGACGCTCACGATATAGGCCATCGCCTTTTTCACGTTGTCGAATATCCGGCGTCCCATTCGCACTGCCGCCACAATGGAGGAAAAATCGTCGTCGAGAAGCACCAGGGCGGAGGCCTCGCGGGCCACGTCGGTCCCGCGCTCGCCCATCGCCACCCCGATATGCGCGCTCTTCAGCGCCGGGGCGTCGTTCACCCCGTCACCGGTCATCGCCACCACCTCCCCGTTGGCCTTGAACGCGTTGACGATCAGGAGCTTCTGCTCCGGCACGACCCGGGCGAAGATCGTGGCCTCCTTCACCCTCTCGCGCAGCTCCTCCGGTCCCATGCGGGAAAGGTCCTGGCCCGTGACGACGTTGTCCCAGTTGCGCATGCCGATTTGCCGGGCGATCTTCTGCGCCGTCGCCGGGTAGTCGCCCGTGATCATCACCGGGGTGATGCCCGCGCCCGCGCACTCGGCGATGGCCGCCGGAACCGTGGGCCGGATCGGGTCCTCCAGGCCGATGAGGCCGATGAACTCGAACACGAACTCGTGCTGGATGTCGGGCAGCTCGGCCTCCCCGAATCCCGCGCGTGCCACGCCGATCACGCGGAGCCCCCGGTCCGCCATCTCGTGGACCTCCCCGGCGAGGGACTCCGTGGCGCGGGCGTCGAAGTGGCAGAGGTCGGCGATTGCCTCGGGCGCACCCTTGGTGGCGACCACGTACCCGCCGCCCGCGGCGGATCGCCAGGCGTGCGAGAGGGCGAGGAGCTCCCGCGACAGCGGGTACTGCTGGACGAGGGTCCAGGTGTCGTGGAGGTGCTCCGTGTCGGAAAGCGTTTCCGCGCCGATGGAGTGCAGCGCCTTTTCCATCGGGTCAAACGGATCCTGCTGGCTCGCGAGGATCCCGTACTCCAGCAGCTCGTGAAAGGTCTCCGGCAGGAGGCCCGGGGACTCCTCCAGGTCGTGGGTCCGCCCCGCGGCGCGCAGCATGCGGATCTTCATCCGGTTCTGCGTCAGTGTGCCGGTCTTGTCCGTACAGAGCACCGTCGCCGCGCCGAGGGATTCCACCGCGGCCATCCTCCGCGCCAGCACGTTCTTCTGGGAGATGCGCCACGCCCCGAGGGCGAGGAATATCGTGAGGACGACCGGGAACTCTTCCGGCAGGATTGCCATTGCGAGGGTCACGCCGGAGAGCACCCCCTGGAGCCAGTCTCCGCGCGTGATGCCGTAGACGGTCACGACGACGGCGCACAGGACGAGCGCGCCGATGAAGATCGTGCGCACGATGGAGCCCGTCTCGCGCTGCAGGGGAGTCTGCTCGTGCTCCAGGGTCTGGAGCGCCTTCCCGATCCTGCCGATTTCCGACGCGCCGCCGGTCGCCTTAACCTCGGCCGCTCCCTGGCCGTGCACGACGAGGGTACCCGAATACAGGAAGGGCGTGTCCTCTCCGCCCGGCCTCTGCATGGGATGCGACACGTCGCCCGCGCTCTTGCGCACGGCCGCGGATTCGCCGGTGAGCAGGGACTCGTCCACGGACAGGTTCACGCCCCAGAGCAGCAGGGCGTCCGCCGGCACGCGGTCTCCCTCGGCGAGGAGGATCAGGTCTCCGACCACCACCTCGCGGCCCGCGATCCGGTGCCGCTCCCCGTCCCGGATGACGAGCGCCCGGGGGCTCGAGAGGTCGCGGAGCGCCTCCAGCGTGTTCTCCGTCTTGCGCTGCTGGTAGATCGTGATTCCCATGATCACGACGACGAATCCCAGGAGCATGATCGCCTCCTGGATCTCCCCGAGGACGAGGTAGATCAGGCCGCAGGCGAGGAGGAGAAGAAACATGGGCTCCCGCACCACCTCGACGACGGTGGCGGCGATTCCGCGGTTCTTCGCGGAGGGAAGCTCGTTGGGACCGATCGTGCGCAGCGCGCGCGCGGCCTGCTCCGCGGTGAGGCCCTGCAACGATTTTACCGGGGACTCTGTCACCGTCATGGGTGTCCCGCACCGTAAGTCGATTGACCCGGCGTGTCAACCTTTGCGGTTGTCACGTCGGAAGCCGCGGGGTATCCTCAGGGCGCATGGACGAGGCGGCGGACGACCGTGACACGAGAACATTTCTCAAGAGCCTCGGGTTTCCCGAGGTCAGGGTCCACCATTCGTTCAACCATTTCGACTTCTCCCGCGCCGCGCGGCGCATCCTCGTCATCGGCTCCATGGGCTCGGGCAAGACGGAGTTTTCCGCGCGCATCTGGCGGGACTCCGAGGTGGCCCGGAAAAAGACCGGCGAGGCAGCCTCCCGCACGCGCACGGACGGGGCCGACCGCCGGATCGTCTTCTTCATCCGCTCGGCGCTGGACAGCAGGAGGTTTCCCGACTACCCGCCGGACGCCCTCCCCTACCGGGGCGGCTACGTGCGCTGCGGCAGGAACATCGCCGAGATCTCCAGCTCCGTCGACCTGGAGCGCGTCATGGAGGCCAACCCCGAGGCGGGAACCTGGGTCATCGACGAGGCGTCGTTCTACGAGGAAAGGCTGGCGTACGTCGTGGAGCGCGCGTCCCG
>JBKQPS010000116.1:0-3065 GCA_052144915.1 Spirochaetia bacterium
GGAGGATGACATGATCATCAATCACAACATGAGCGCGATCTTCGCCGACCGCCAGTTGAAGATCAACAACGTGAACCTCGACAAGAACATGGAGAAACTCTCGTCGGGGCTGCGCATCGTGCGCGCCGGCGACGACGCGTCGGGGCTGGCCGTCTCGGAGAAGATGCGCAGCCAGATCCGCGGTCTGCGCCAGGCCAGCACCAACGCCTCCAACGGCATCTCCTTCATCCAGACCTCGGAGGGCTACCTGCAGGAGAGTCAGGACATCATCCAGAGGCTGCGCGAGCTGTCGGTGCAGTCGTCCAACGGCATCTACACCGACGAAGACCGCATGCAGATCCAGGTGGAGGTCTCCGCCCTGGTCAACGAGGTGGACCGCATCGCCAGCCACGCGCAGTTCAACGGCATGAACATGCTCACGGGCCGCTTCGCGCGGGCCAGCGGGCAGAACGTGGTCACCGCCAGCATGTGGCTGCAGATCGGGGCCAACATGGACCAGCGCACCCGCGTGTTCATCGGCACGATGACCGCCGAGGCCCTGGGCATCCGCAACCCGGGCAGCAAGCAGATCATCAGCCTTTCCACCCCGGACGGGGCCAACCGCTCCATCGGGATGCTGGACTCGGCCCTGCGCACCATCAACAAGCAGAGGGCCGACCTGGGAGCATACCAGAACCGCCTGGAGTACGCGGTGAAGGGCCTGGACATCGGCGCGGAGAACCTGCAGGCCGCCGAGTCGCGCATCCGCGACGCCGACATGGCCACCGAGATGGTCGACTACACCAAGAACGCCATCCTCACCCAGTCGGCCACTGCCATGCTCGCCCAGGCCAACACCAAGACCCAGTCGGTGCTGCAACTTCTGAGATAGACGCTTCCCCGTTTCGAGATTGAAAGTCCGAGCCTCCCCGGTGGTCAGCCGCCGGGGAGGCTTTTTTCATCGCGCGAAAATGCGCTACTCTCTGCCACGAGGTCAGATCGAGATGCACGCGACGCCCGCCAGGGCGAGCACGAGGCCGAGAGCGCGCGGGAGGGTCAGCCGCTCGCGGAAGACCAGGACGGCAAGGAGCACGGTCGGCCCCGGGTACAGTGAGGTGATCACTGCCGTGATGGAAAGCAGGCCCCGCCGGCTGGCCAGCAGAAAGGCGATGTTCGCGCCCATGTCCAGGGCTCCGGAGAGGAGGACGATGGAGAAGCCCTCCCGGGACGGCCGCAGCGTGCTGCGGGACAGCAGGGCGACGACCGCCACGAGAGAGACCGTGGAGAGCCGGGCTGCGGCAAGTGGCCAGAGACCGGACCCGGAAGAGGTCCGGGAGATGGTAAAGAAAAACATGCCGAACCCTATGCCCGCTGCAGTTCCCAGGAATGCCCCGCGCCGTGCAGCTCCCTTCTGCGCATGTGCGGCCGGCCCGGCCGCGAGCAGGACAATGGCAGGTGCGGCCAGTGCGATCCCCACCCAGGCGAGACTTCCAGGACGCTCACCGATGACGAGCCCCAGGACAACGGGAATCGCGGCGCCGGTGACCGCGGCGACAGGGGAGGCAACCGCAACGGGCGTCCTGGCGAGTGCGCTGTACAGAGATGCCAGCCCCGCGGCGCCGCAGATGCCCGCCGCGGCGCCCCAGAGAAGGTCCGCCGGACCCGGCAGCGGCTGGCGGAAGGCCAGCGCGGCGGTGACCGCGACAAGAATCCCCACGAGCTGGGAGAAGAGGAGGACAGTGAGGACAGGCATCTTGCGGGCCGCCAGGCCGCCGCAGAAATCCCCTGCTCCGTACATGAGAGCGGACAGCCCGGCCAGCAGTATCCCCACCCCGTTCTCCTCGAGCCGTTGATTCAAGCATGGAAGACGACGGGGGGCAAGAAGGCGCGCCGGAGCAGGGGAAACGAGCTCCCTCCGTCCTCTTCGTGCCCGCCTCGCGCGCCGGGCTCCGCGCCGACGTCTTCCTCTCCCGCGAGCTTCCCTATCTATCGCGGACGCGCATTCGGCAGAAGATCCAGATGGGGGAGTCTCTCCTCAACGGCCGCCGCTATTCCACGGCGACCCGGCTGCGCGCCGGTGACCGGATCAGCGTCTCCTGGCGTGCGCCGCCCGAACGCGGTCCGGTCCCGGACCTCGAGATCCTTTTCGAGGACGGAGATCTTCTCGCCGTCAACAAGCCCGCGGGTGTCGCCTCGCACCCGATGGGAAAACGCCAGTCCGGAACCGTGGTGCAGTTCGCGCGGCTGCGCGACGAAAAGATCATACGGGAAAGCCTCGCGCGCGGAGACATGTCGTACTACCCGTCGCTCGTCAACCGCCTGGACGTCTTCACCAGCGGGATCGTCATCCTCGCCACGACGCGCGCCGTGCAGAAGGCGATGCAGGCCCTCGTCGTGCGGCGGCGCCTCTTCCGGGAGTACATCGCCCTTGTCGAGGGCAGCGTCCGCGACGAGCAGGGAATGATCGAGCTTCCCATCGGTCCCGACACGGCGAGCAGGGTGCGCGTGAAGATGGCGTGCCGAACCGAGGGCAAGGCCTCGGCGACGGGATACGCGGTCATCGAGCATTTCCCGGGCTCCACCCTTCTCCGCGTCACACCCCTCACCGGGCGCCAGCACCAGATCCGCGTTCACCTGGCGGCGATTGGCCACCCGGTCCTCGGAGACCTGCTGTACAAGGACGAAGAGCTGTTCCTGGCAGCACAGGGCTCCGGAGAAATCTCCCCGGGCGATGCCGCCAGCTCTCCCTCCCCACGGCATTTCCTCCACTCCCGGCGGGCGAGCTTCCTCCACCCGGTCACCGGTGACCCGGTCGTCATCGAGGCCCCGATTCCGGGGGACTTCGAAGCGATCCTCGAACAGCTCCGACAGCCGGACTCCGGTTCCGCCGGCTGAGCCTCCGGTCGCCTCTACCAGTGCTCCCGGTGGACGATGTCTTCCATCCGGAGTCTCGCCTTTGCGACTGGTGCCGGGTCGACGGGATATCCCAGGGGCATGAGCTGCACCACCCGCACCTCGCGGGGAATGCCCAGCATCTGCTGAACGAGCATCTCGTCGAAGGAGCCGATCCAGCATGTGCCCAGGCC
>JBKQPS010000117.1:0-20967 GCA_052144915.1 Spirochaetia bacterium
CGTCCAGCGGGATCGCGGCCCCCAGCCTCTGCTCGATGCCGATGTCGCTGAACCCCGTCGAGACCGGCCCCGCACTCGCGGTGACGGGGAGCAGGAGGCAGAGTGCCAGGAATGCAAGCGACGGAGCACGCGAGGCGGCGATGGAAGGCATCAATGGAATTATAGGGTTGGCCGCGGGGAAAGACAATCGGGTTTGATTTCTATAAGATGGGCGCGCATGAACGGCGTTCTCTCGCCCATTTTCCTGTCCCTGAAAGTCGCCGCAATCGCGACTGCGGTCACCTTCGTCGTCGGGCTGGGCCTCGCGCGGCTCTTTACGACCCACCGGGTCCCGCTTCGCAGGGTGTGGGAGGCAATGCTGCTGCTGCCCATGGTGTTTCCGCCGACCATCACCGGCTACCTGCTCCTCGTGCTGCTGGGAAAGAGGGGGCCGCTGGGCGGGATCCTCGCGCAGGCGGGGCTCTCCGTCGTGTTTACGTGGACCGCTGCGGTCATCGCCTCGTTCGTGGTGTCGATCCCGCTCATGTACCAGAACTGCAAGGCGGCCCTCCTGAGCGTGGAGCCGCAGTACGCGCAGGCGGCCCGCACCCTCGGGGTCCCGGAGGGCCGGATCTTCCGCAGGATCGTGCTGCCCGTCGCCGCCCCGGGAATACTCGGCGGGACGGCCCTGTCGTTCGCCCGCGCGCTCGGGGAGTTCGGGGCCACGCTCATGGTCGCCGGCAACATTCCCGGCAGGACGCAGACGATCCCCCTTGCGCTGTACAGCGCCGTGGAAGGAGGGCGGAACGCCGAGGCGAACACCCTGCTGCTGGTGACGGTGATTCTTTCATTCGCGCTCGTTGCCGTGGTGGGCTGGTGCGAACGGCGCGTGTTCTTTGCCGCCCGGAGCGGCCGGCAATGATTCTCATCAACTTCGAGAAGCAGCTGCCTTCGTTCCTCCTGAGGGCCGCGGTGATGGTCGAGGGCCGCGAAACGGCCATCCTCTGGGGACCTTCCGGAGCGGGCAAGACCACGGTCCTGAACTGCATCGCGGGGGTCACGGATCCGGATCGCGGCGAGATCCACGTGGAGGGCAGGACCGTGTTTTCGCCGGAGAAGGGGATCCGGCTGTCGCCGCAGCAGCGGAAGGTCGGATACGTGTTCCAGAACTTCGCGCTGTTTCCCCACATGACCGCGGAGGAGAACGTGGCATTCGCCATGCCGCGGGAGGAGCGCGGATCGGCGGTGGCATTCCTGGAGCGGTTCCGGCTCTCCGCGCTCGCGCACCGAAGACCGGCGCAGCTTTCCGGAGGGGAGCGCCAGAGGCTTGCGCTGGCGCGCGCCCTGGCGATCCGCCCGACGGTGCTCCTGCTGGACGAGCCGTTCAACGCGCTGGACCGGCGCACGAGGGAAGAGACCTACCGGGAGTTCCGCGCGCTGCGCGCGACCATCGACATGAGCGTCATCCTGGTGACCCACGACCGCTCCGAGGCGGAGATGCTGGGCACCAGGATTTACGAGCTTCGTGACGGCGAGGTGACCGAATAGACATGACGGAACCGAGGAGGACAGGCATGGGGCTGACATCGTATTCCCGTTTTGCCGGATGCGGAGCGAAGCTGGGGCCCGGCGTTCTCGACCAGGCGCTGTGCGGCCTGTCCCAGCGCAAGTTCCCCGGGCTGCTCGCCGACTTTCGCCGCAGCGAGGATGCCGGGGTGCTCCGCCTGGACGACGAGCGGGCACTGGTGCACACGGTGGATTTCTTTCCCCCCATTGTCGACGATCCTTTCACATTCGGGCGGATCGCCGCGGCGAACGCCGTCTCCGATGTGTACGCAATGGGGGGAAGCCCCAGCACGGCCGTCTGCCTCGTCGGTTTTCCCGTTGAAAAACTGGACATGGGCATATTGGTGAAGATGATGGAAGGCGGTCTTTCCGCCCTGGACGATGCGGACTGCCCCCTCGTCGGCGGCCACAGTATCGACGACGCGGAGCCCAAGCTGGGCTACGCGGTCACGGGGATCGTGCACCCGAAACGCGTCTGGTTGAACAACACGATCACCGGCGATGAGAGGATCATCCTCACCAAGCCGATCGGCACCGGGCTGATCACGACGGCCGCGAAGTCGGGGGCGGCGTCCGCGGAAGCGCTGGCTTCGGCCTGTTCGAGCATGAGCGCCCTCAACCGCGGGGCGTGCGAAGTGCTGCGCGGCTTTTCGGTCAGCGCGTGCACCGACGTCACGGGCTTCGGCCTGCTGGGGCACGCCTGCGAGATGGCATCCGGCTCCCCGTGCAACATCCGCATCGATTCGCGCGCCGTCCCTCTCCTCCCGTCCGCCCGGGACTACGCGGTCGCGAAAAAGATTCCCGGCGGCACGAAGCGGAACAAGAGCTTCCGGCTGAAGTTCATCACGGGTGAGAAGACGGCAGACGAGGACCTCGTGAACATCCTCTTCGACCCGCAGACGTCGGGCGGGCTGCTTGCCGCCGTGAAAGCCGCGGAGGCGGACGGCGCCTTGTCGGCCCTCCGGCAGGCCGGCGTTCCCGCCGCGATCATCGGTGAGACGGTCCCGGGTTCCGGGCTGATCGAGCTGCGGTGAGCCTCAGCTGAGCACCCGGAGGAGGCCTCGCTCCCGCCCGACGGAGAGGGCCGCTTCCAGCACGGCCCTGCCGACCGCCCGCGACTTGTCGGAGACCGTGTGCACGAACCGCGGATCCCCCCGCGGATCCACGTCGCCGATCTTCATGCCGCGGCGAACCGGGACCTCGTCGTGGATTCGCCCGCGCAGGCACCCCGCGAATGGCGCTGTCACCGGCTGGCCCTCCACGCGCATTACCACGTCGCCTTCCGCCACCATGTCCCCGATGCGCGTGCCGTGCGTCACCCGGCCGTCCCGCGGCGCGCGCAGCACGCGCTCCGAGGTCCTGCCGCCGATCTCACCCGGTGTCCCGGTGTCCGCGCGCGCACAGCCCGACAGGATGATCCGCCCCAGCTCGTGGCCCCTGATCGTCTCGATCACCGCATCCACGTCCCGTCCCGCTGTGAACCCCGGGCCGAGGGCGATGACGACAGCGCTTTCTCTCCTGGCGGTTCCCGTGTTGGTCTTGGCCATGACCGCGTCCACGACGACCACCGGGTCCGCGCGCGCCGCCACGGCGCCCTCCGGGTCGACGATCACCGCCACGCTCCCCGTGTCCAGCACGGCCTCCCACCCGTCCGCCGAGGCACGCTCCGCGCGCACGCCCTCGACGAGGTGGCTGCCGGCGTAGACGGCTTCCGCGAACGACACGGTGAGCCTGATTGCAATGGGCTGCGGAAGCTCCGTCATGATCACGCCGAAGCCTGCCGCCTTGAGGGAGAGAGCAGCGCCCGTCGCGAGGTCACCGGCGCCCCTCACCACGGCGAGGAGCCTCCTGTCAGCCTTCGGTCGTGTCGTACAGCTCCCCTTTCTGAAGGGACACCAGCGCGCCCGTGATGCCATACCTCTCCCGGGCCAGCCTCAGTGCCGCGACGGCCGTCCCGCGTTTTTCCTCGATATCCCCCTGGTTGATGAGGAGGCGGAAGGCCATCCCGGCAAGGACTCCTTTGCAGCATCCCTCCGGGTCCGCGGCAAGGGCCGCGATCTCCCTCGGCTCGAAGAAGCTGCCGGTTTTTCCCACCAGCGCCAGCGCTTTCTGATGGTTGTAGCAGTGCGCCTCGTCTATCGGCTCGTCGAAGGCAGCTGCTCCCATCAGGGCAAAAACGGCGGCGGAGTTGGCCGGTATCACCGGCTCCCGGATTTCGGGCGCCTTCATCGGCCTTTTCCGGGAACCATCCCCCTCCACGAGGACGATCGTGTCCGCGCGGACGGACGCGCGCTCGATCATCCGCTGCTCCAGTCCCCGGTACTTTCCCTGCGCGGGCAGGGTGCCGCCGACGAGGAGCCGGATCGGGGTCTCGTCGCCGAGAGCTTCGGCCATCTCGTCGGGCCCGTGGATCACGTCGACGGAAACGCCGTCGAACTCGGCGATCCCCACCCTCGTCGTCGTCGTCAGCCGGGCCTTCACCCCGGTCTCCACCATGAAGTCCGCCACGCGCTTGAGGGCCGCGGTCTTGCCGCCGGCGCCGACGAACGTGTACACCGCACCCGGGAGGAACCACCGGGCGAGTGCCTCGCGAAACCGCTGGGCAGACGTCGACATGGGCCGAGTATAGCCGCATAATCGGCGACGAAGAAGGTCGAATGGGGCTTTTCGCCGTGTGCGTTCTTTACGCCGCCGTCTCGGGTGCTGCCTGGTTCGGGATCATCCTGCTGATCGATCCGCACCGCCGGGAGAAAGGCAGCGCGGCGAGCCTCTTCATATCCCTGGTGCTCGGATTTGCGAGCATTCCCCTTGTCATCTTCCTGTACTCGATTGCCCCGGATCTGGGCTCGGAGGTCCGGAACCCCGGGGGACAGTACTTCGCCTACGAAATGCTGGTCGTCGGGCCCATGGAGGAGTTCGCGAAGTTTTTCATCTTCCTTCTCATCATGCTGAGACGGAAGCCCGTCCAGGAGCCGCTGGACGGAATGCTGCATGCGGCGGCGGTGGCGCTTGCGTTCTCTCTCGCGGAAAACGTGAAGTACGGGTTGTACTATGGCGCGGACCTGACCGCCGCTCGCGCCCTTATCGCCACGCCGGCTCATTTGACTTTTGCATGCGTCTGGGGCTTCGCGTATTCGGTTCTGATCCACGGAAACCCACACAGGCGGTTGCGGGATTACGTCGTCCTCTTCTTCTCCATATATCCCGCGGCGCTTCTTCATGGCCTGGGAAATTTCCTGGTCGGGCAGATCGGCGATTGGGTGTTGCTGCTGGACGGCGTCGAGTTCCTCGGTGCGCTCAGCCTCCTGCTGTGGCTGCAGCGCAAGTCCCCGTTCCGCCCGTTTCGCCTCGGGGATGCGCGGGCCGTGCAGGGCATCGACACGAGCCTCGCCGCCAACGGAAGCAGCTTTCCCCTGCACCTTCGGGCCGCGCTAGCCCGCACCGCCCTCGGGGACTACGGTCGTGCACGGCGTCACATCGACTGGTGCCTGAAGGCGCGCAGCGGAGACGCATTCGCGCTGGCGCTCTCCGGCGTCATCCAGATGCTGCAGGGCGAGACGAGCCGCGGCGAAGAGTCGCTGCGCTTCTCCTACGCGTCGCTCACCTCGCGGCAGAAGCTCACCCTGGGAAGGCTCTCACGGCATGTCACGCGGTCACAGGGGACGTCCAACTCCTACAACGAGTTCCAGCTCAGCATGTGGATGAGGAATCGAAAAAGTTGACGCCCGGGGCCCGCGGCGCAGATTTTCGGCAGGGCAGCTGTCAATGTTCCGGTTTGTACCCCGGGTTGGGGTACATCCTGCATTGTGGCGGCCAGGTGCGGTGAAATTCAGCGGCCCGAGACTGGCTTGGGCCGCTCGGCGCTTGGCTTGGGCCGCCCGGGGCCCGCGGCGCCCTATCCTACTTCCATTTGCCTCCTATGAGATCGGATTAGTATGTTTAACAGAACAAGGAGGTATGCAGTGGCTCTTCAGATAGGCAGCGTCGTTCCCGATTTCGAGGCGGACACGACGGAAGGCCGAATCAGGTTCCATGAATGGATCGGGGATTCCTGGGCGGTGCTTTTTTCCCATCCCAAGGATTTCACACCTGTCTGCACGACCGAGCTCGGGTACATGGCGAAGCTGAAGCCGGAGTTCGACAAGCGGCACACGAAGATCATCGGGCTGAGCGTGGACCCGGTGGACAGCCACGCCAGGTGGTCCAAGGATATCAAGGACACGCAGGGATATGCGCCGAACTTCCCTATGATCGGGGACACGAAGCTGGAGGTCGCCAAGGCGTTTGGCATGCTGGCGGCGGACCTTCCGGGGAGCTCCGAGGGGCGGACCGCCGCCGACAACCAGACCGTCCGCAATGTCTTCGTCATCGGGTCGGACAAGAAGGTGAAGCTCATCATCGTCTATCCGATGACCACGGGCCGCAACTTCGACGAAGTGCTGCGCGTGATCGACTCCCTGCAGCTCACCGCGAAATTCAAGGTGGCAACACCGGTCAACTGGAAGGCCGGAGATGACGTGATCATCGCGGGATCGGTCTCGGACGAAGAGGCGAAGAAGACGTACCCGAAGGGGTGGAAGGCGCCCCGGCCTTACCTCCGCATCGTGCCTTCACCGGGCAAATAGCGCGGACCACTGCGCCTCGGCGCGGGGAAAAACAAAATCGTTGCGCCGGGCCCGCCGCGGGAGTATGATGCCCCCCATTCATGGACTTCCGTTGATCGTTCTCACCATTTGCAACAGGAGGAGTATCCATGCACTTCGACACAGGGAACACGGGTTTCATGCTCATCGCGGCGAGCCTGGTCATGCTCATGACCCCGGGGCTCGCGTTCTTCTACGGCGGCCTCGTGGGCCGGAAGAACGTCCTCACCATCATGATCCAGAGCTTCCTATCCCTGGCCGTGGTGGACGTCATCTGGTTCGCCTTCGGCTATTCGCTGTGCTTCTCCGGCGGGGCCGGGGGGGTCATCGGTGACTTGAGGATGGCCTTCCTCTCGGGGGTCGACCTCAACACGCCGTTCGCGAACGGCCAGATACCGCTCTTCGCGTTCATCGTCTACCAGATGATGTTCGCCATCATCACACCGGCGCTGATCACCGGCGCGTTCGCGAACAGGGTCCGGTTCACCGCGTACTTCATCTTCCTCATCGTATGGCTCATTTTCGTGTATTTCCCCCTCGTGCACATGGTGTGGGGCGGCGGCCTCCTGGCCCAGTGGGGCGTCCGCGATTTCGCGGGAGGCATCGTCGTTCACGCCTCGGCGGGATTTGCCGCGCTTGCCTCCGTATTCTTCGTCGGGCCAAGGCACGTCAAGGACCGCGGCCCCCACAGCATCCCGCTGGTCGCGCTGGGAACTGGCCTGCTGTGGTTCGGGTGGTACGGGTTCAATGCGGGAAGCGAGCTGCGCGTGGACCAGATCACCGGGGTTGCCTTCCTGAACACGGACCTTGCCGCCTCATTTGCGGCAGTGACCTGGCTGATTCTCGCCTGGATATTCGAGAAGAAGCCGAAGTTCCTCGGGCTGCTCACCGGGTCCATTGCCGGGTTGGCGTGCATCACGCCGGCGGCCGGCTTCATCACCCCCGGGGCCGCCATCATCGTCGGCATTGTCTCCGGCTGCGTGTGCTACCTCGCCATCGCGTTCAAGAACAGGGTGCACTTCGATGACGCGCTGGACGTGTGGGGTGTCCACGGCGTCGGCGGGTTGCTCGGAATCCTCCTCCTCGGTGTGTTCGGGAGCGCCGCGGTGAACGCGTCGGGCTTCGACGGCGCAATTCGAGGCGGCTGGTCGTTCCTGGGAAAGCAGGCCGCGGCGGGCTTCGGCGCGGCAGCCTATGCCTTCCTCTTCACCTACGCCGCCCTGTGGGTGATCAACAAGATCACGCGCGTCCACGTGGCGGAAAACGAGGAAGAAGTCGGCCTTGATTCCGCGCAGTTGGGAGAGAATGCCTACCTGTAGGCGATGACTGCAGGTTCGGCTTCGTGAGAGGGCTGCCGCGTGGATGCCGCGCGGCGGCACCCTTCCCCCCGACCGGCTACGGGGCGAACATCTCCAATACAGGATAACCGCCTTCCTGTCCGTCCCGCTTGCACCAGCGGCCGCCCGCCGGTACTGTGTCCGTGCCGTGGAGAAAAAGATCCTTCGAAAAGGCGAGGCTGTTGGAGGCGACTATGCCATCACGGGGACGCTGCCGACCCTGGATGACGTCATCGCGTTCAAGGAAGGCACGGGGGAATTCGACCACGGCTACTATCGTTTCGTGTCCCACCCGCGTGTCCGCCGGCTCGAAGAGGCGCTGAAAAGGAACTTCACCTGCCGGCACTGCAAGCTGACGGACTCACTCCCGACGGCCCTGCTGGAGCTGATGCTGTGTCTCCACGAACCAGGTGTCCCGGGCAGGATCGTGGTCGGGGAAACGGCGCGAAGTCTGTGGCCCTTTGAAGACACCCGCTTCCTGCCCGCGTGCGAGGGGGAAGGGTTCTCCCTGCTCTTCGACCTCCCTCCCGATCTCGGGCGCGGCGACATCCTGGTCATCGGCGCTCGTTCGGACGGCTCCGCCACGCCCGCGGAGACCGGGGGGGCGACGGTGATCGCCGTGGCGGGCCCCCCCCCGGACAGGCGGGGCGGCGAGTTGCCGGCGGCGCACGCGCTCCCCGGCGTTCGCTTCTTCGTCGTCGCGCTCGGATCCCCCGGGGAAAGCGTGCACGCCGGCGCGGTACTCGGGAACTCCGATCGGGTCATGGATCGGCTGGCCCAGCAGGTGAAGCGGCGCGGTCCGATCCTCTCCAGCAGGGCGGCGGAACGGCTCCTGGGCGGCACGCCGGGCGGCAGCCGGGCCGCGCGCGATCCCGCCGCCGTTGTCAGGGTCGCGGAGACCCTGTGCCGGCTGGAGGGCGGGACCCGCGCTTTTCTCTACGGCTCCGGGATGAGCGCCATCACGCGCGTGCTGGACATCCTTCGTCGACCGGAAAGTTCGAAGGTCGTTGCCGTCGGCCATCTCTACAACGATACCTACCAGACGCTGCGGCTCGGACCGAACCCGTTCCTCGGAGTCGACGAGATGGACAGGCTGGACGGACTTTTAGACGCGCAGACCGCGGCGATCCTCACGGAGGCCATCACCAACCCGTTGAGCGACGTCCCGGACCTGGAGCTGCTCTCCCGCGCCGCGCGGGCCCACGGGGTGCCCCTGGTCGTGGACAATACCATGGCGACCCCGGTGAACTGTCGGCCCTTCGATTTCGGGGCGGACTACGTCATCCACAGTACGACAAAGTACCTCAACGGCAGAAACGATCACGGGGGAGGGGCCGTGATAGTGCGCGACCCGGCCCGTGTGGAGGCGCTCGCCCGCTCCCAGGCGCGGCTGGATGACCGGATGTCGTGTCTCGAAGCCGCCGTGCTGGAGAAGAACCTGGAGAGCTTTCCCGAGCGTATGGCCCGTTTCAACGACAATGCGGCGCGGGTCGCCGCGGTCCTCACGGATCACCCCGGCGTGGCGCGCGTGTTTTTCAATGGCCTTCCCACGCACCGAAGCTACGCGACTGCCCGGCGCCTCCTGCGGGGACCCGGCAGCGTGATCAGCTTCACCCTGGCGCGCGACAGCTGGGAAGGTCTGCGGTCCTTCTACGATTCACGGCTCGACGGCATCGTGAAAGCGCCCAGCCTGGGATCCGACGTGACCCTGCTCTGCCCGTACACGCTGCTCACCCATTACGACGACACCGACGAAGTTCTTTCCGACATCGGGCTTCCGCGGTTTCTCGTGCGGATCGCCGTCGGGTGCGAGAAAGACATCAGTCGGGTGCAGGTGTCTCTGGACGAGGCGCTTTCCGCCTCGCGGAAGGCCTGAAGCGCCCATGCATGCGGCCGCCCTCCCCGGGACCCTGCGCCACGATCTGGCGGAGCTCTTCGACGATCTTCTCGTCGTCTTTGCCCCAGATGATGAAGTGCTCGAGAACCATCACGTTCAAAGCTACTCCGGCCACTTTAGGATCCTATTGCAGCCGGGTTAAGTATCCTTAACATGCGCGGGAGGAGAGCGAATGGCCAGCGCCAGTCAGATCACGTGGATGGGCGAACCGGAAGAGGGCAATTACCCGGCTGCCCAGTCGTACCTGTCGCTTCTGGACGATGAGAAAACGGCCGCATCGTGCGTGGCGAGATTGCGGGCCGCGCCCGTGTCACAGTTCAAGGCGAAGGACATCTTCCGCGCGTCCGGTCTTTCGCTGCTCGGCGTGAGCAACGCGCACGTCGCGAAAGACCAGCAGAAGATCAAGGCCGGCCGCGCACTTTCGCCGCTGCTCCTCGTGCGGGATCCCGAGGCGGGCAAGGTGATCATCGCGGACGGGTACCATCGGCTGTGCGCGGTCTATTCCTTTGACGAGGACGCGGTGATCCCGTGCAAGATAATCTGAGGATGCGCCGGCACATAGCCTAGTATTTGGCGAGGGTCGTGTCCACATCCTCCGCCCAGGCGTTGATCCCGCCCACCAGGTTCTTCACCTTGCGGAACCCCACCGAGCGCAGGAACTCCACCGCCTTGGAGCTTCGCCCGCCCATCTTGCAGTGCACCACGATCTGGTCCGCGGTGTTCAGCTCCGCCACGCGCTCGGGAAGCTCGCCGAGCGGGATGAGGATGCTCCCCGGGATCCGCGAGATCTGTGCTTCCTCGGGGTTGCGGACGTCGAGGATCACCAGGTCCTCGCCGGCCCGCAGGCGCTTGTCCAGGGCGCGCGGGCTGATCTCCCATTCGCTGCCGAGGTCCTTCTGCTCCATTTCCTCGCCGCGGATGCCGCAGAACTGCTCGTAGTCGATGAGCTTCGTGACGGTCGGATTCTCTCCGCAGACGGGGCACGCGGGGTCCTTGCGGAGCTTCAGCTCGCGGAAGTGCATCCTCATCCCGTCCAGGACCAGGAGCCGTCCCGCCAGCGAGGAGCCCTTCCCGATGATGAGCTTGATGCATTCCGTGGCCTGGATGGTCCCGATGATGCCGGGAAGCACTCCGAGGACCCCGCCCTCCGCGCAGCTGGGAACCAGTCCCGGGGGCGGCGGCTCGCGGTACAGGCAGCGGTAGCAGGGGCCGTCCTCCAGGCAGAACACCGATGCCTGGCCGTCGAAGCGGAAGATGCTTCCGTAGACGTTGGGGATGCCGAGCATGACGCACGCGTCGTTGACGAGGTAGCGGGTAGGGTAGTTGTCCGTCCCGTCCACCACCACGTCGTACTCCGACAGGATGGCGAGCGCATTCTCCGAGGTCAGGCGGGTCTCGTGCACCTGCACCTGCACGTCGGGGTTCATGCTGCGAATGCGCTCGGCCGCGGCCGCGATCTTGGGCTTCCCGACATCGGCCGTGGAGTAGATGATCTGGCGCTGGAGGTTGGAGAAATCCACCGTGTCGAAATCCACGATCCCCAGTGTCCCGACGCCCGCGGCCGCCAGGTAGGAGAGAACGGGCGAGCCCAGCCCCCCGGCCCCGACCACGAGCACCCGGGCGCTGCGCAGCTTCTGCTGGCCTTCCATGGCGACCTCCGGCATGATGAGGTGCCGGCTGTACCGCTGGATCTGCTGCTGGCTGAGCGCCCCATTTCCCGCGGCACCGCCCGCCGTGTGCGCGGGGCCGCCCGCGCCCGGCGCTGCGCCGCCCGCCACCGACGGGATGATGCTGATGACGTCCTTCGCGCTCACGCGCGTGGCTTCCTTGTCCAGGTGCTTGATGTCGTCATCGTTCACATACACGTTCACGAAGTTGCGAAGCCTGCCCTGGTCGTCGAAGAGGTGCTTCTTCAGCTGCGGAAAGCTCGTTCCCAGGGCCCGCAGCAGCTCGCCCACGGTCGCCCCTTCCAGCTCCACCGCGTCCTTGTTCCCGGCAAATGCGCGCAGCGCGGTCGGGATCTCGACCTTCGTCATCGCTTGTCTCCTTCCAGCGTCAGCGCATCGAATCCCGAGCGGTCGTCCCGGAGCTGCCACGCGTTGGCCTCCGCGGCCCTGCCGCCCTTCACCGACACGATGACGTAGCTGAACCACGGCCACGCGTGGTCCCGGTCGTACTCGGAAGGCCGGGCCGGGCTGTCGGGATGGGAATGGTAGATGCCGACCAGCTGCTGTCCCGTTGTCCTCGCGTAGGTCTCCGCGGCCTTGAACTGCTCCGGGGAAATGATGAAACGGTTCTCCCGCGACTCGGTGCGCTCGTTGGGCTGGCTGCGGATCTCCCGGATGCGCTGCATCCCGTCCTCCGCGGTTCCCAGCATGAAGCCGCAGCATTCGTGGGGGTAGGTCTCTTCCCCGTGACGGCGCATCCGGTCCAGGATGTCGCCGGGGACGACGACTTTCATGCGCCCTCCCAGAACGGTTCGTGGACGAACCTGCGGCCCCCCTCGGGAAGGACCGTGACGACCACGCCGCTGTCCAGGCGCGAGGCGACCTGCAGGGCCGCGGCAACCGCGGCGCCCGCGGACACGCCGACGAAGATGCCTTCATCCCGGGCCAGGCGCACGACCATCGCCTGCGCGGACTCCGTCTCCACGGCCACGGTGGCATCGACGAGCCCGGCGTCGTAGATGCGCGGCACGATGGCGGTCGCCAGGTGGCGCAGCCCCTCCAGGCCATGCAGGGGCGATGACGGCTGGACGCACACGATCGCCGTGTCCCTGTTCAGCTCCCGCAGCCGGCGGCCGGTGCCCACCAGGGTTCCGCCGGTTCCGACGCCCGCCACGAAATGCGTCACCCCGCCGCCGGTCTGGTGCCAGATCTCGTTCGCGGTCCCCTCGTAATGGGCTTTCCAGTTCGAGTCGTTGTTCAGCTGGTCGGGGAAAAAATACTCTTCGGGCGATGCCGCCAGGATGCGCTGCGTCTCCCGGGTCGCGCCGTCCATCCCCTGCGCGGGGTCGGTGAGGATCAGCTGCGCGCCGTACGCGCGCAGGGTCGCCAGTATTCCGTCCTCGGTGTTCGCGGGAACGCAGAGCTTCACCGGGTACCCGCGCGCTGCGCCGATCATCGCGTACGCGACTCCCGTGTTTCCCGAGGTCGCATCGATGATCGTGCGCCCCGGACCGAGCAGTCCACGGCGCTCGCCGTCGAGGATCATGCGCGCGGCCGGCCGGTCCTTCACCGAGCCGCCGGGGTTCATCCACTCCGCCTTGGCCAGGAGCTGAACCTCCTCCGGCAGGTCGCGCCCGATTCCTGCCAGGCGCAGGAGATGCGTGCTGCCGATGCTTTCAATCGGGGTCTTCCCGACCCCAGGTGTCACGCGGTTCGCTGCCGGGGCTGCCATTCGTCGATGCATTGAGGTCAATATACTACCGCTTTGGTGGACTAGGAAGTCTTTCTGGCGAACGTCAGGGCAAGCATGCCCAGGAGCAGCTTCTTCTGGCTGACACGGCCAAACCCGGCACGCGCCATCATCCGCGGCAGCTCGACGAAATCCGGGTAGCAGGAGAGGCTCTTCGCGATGTAGCTGTACACCTCCGGGTTGCGGTGGAAGATCCATCCCCAGAAGCCGCCCCAGGCGCCCAGCAGTCTCAGCTGCAGACCGCGGAGCCCGGGAACGTGCGACGTGGAAAACTCCAGGAACGCCGCCGTCCCGCCAGGCTTCAGCACGCGATGGATCTCCCGAAATGTCGTGGGGAGGTAGGGCGAGTTGCGAAGCGCATACCCGCCGGTCACGACGTCGTACGACGCATCGTGGAATGGAAGCTCATTCATGTTGCCCTGGTGAAACCGGATGTTCGGAAGGTCCGTCCGCGCCCGCGCGCGGCGGAGCATCTCCGCGTTCAAGTCCACCGCGTCCACCGTGGCGCGCGGATAGCGGCGCGCAAGGAGCCGGCTGATGTCGCCGGTCCCGCAGGCAAGATCGAGGCAGGCGGTTGAGCTCCCCGTGTCTTTCGGAAGCAGTGACAGCATGATCCGTTTCCATCGCCCGTCCCTTCCGAATGACAGCAGGCGGGTGATCACGTCGTAGCGAACGGCGACGACAGTGAACACTTCCCTGGTGTAGTCCAGCTTGCTGGCCGGCGCCGAAAGGTCGAAGTTTTTCAGGCGATAATCGAATTTACGGATGGCGGGCCCTCGGTGGATTGTTTGCTTTTTGCATCCTGATAACATACTTTTGGGGCATCGTGTCGTCAACAACGCTCGCGCCGGTCGACGCACCAGAACACACCGCGTCTGTCGCAATTCATGGAATTGCCACCAGCGTTCCCGAAACTTCCTACACGCAGCAGTTTGCCGCGGATTTTTTGCAGAAGCTCGCGGTGTTTTCCGACAAGGAGCGCCGTTTTCTCGCGCGCCTGTACCAGAACACGGGAATCGACAAGCGTCACACCGTGATCGAGGATTACGGAAAGGATCCTTCCGCGCACGTGTTCTACCCGAAGAACGATCAGCTGCTGCCCGAGCCGGGGCTGGAAGCGCGCAATAACGTATTCATCCGCGAATCCAACCGCCTTTCCGAACAAGCCGCGCGCGCACTCCTGTCCGGCCTGCCCGGGTTCGACCGGCACGCCATTACCGACCTCATCACGGTCACGTGCACCGGGTTCTCTGCTCCCGGATTCGACCTTCACCTGGTGAACGCGCTGGGGCTTCGCCCGGACATCCGCCGCTGCCATCTCGCCTTCATGGGCTGCTACGCGGGATTTCCCGCCATGCGCATGGCCCGTGACATCTGCGCGGCGAACTCCGGCGCGCGTGTGTTGATCGTGGCCGTGGAGCTGTGTTCCCTGCATTTCCAGCAGAAGACAGACATCGATTTCATCATTGCCAACTCTCTTTTCGCGGATGGTGCGGCCGCCGTGCTGGTCGGGCCCGCGGGCGGTTCCGCGGGGCGGGGCGGGCAGCTGGTGCTGGACGGGTTCATGTCGAGGATCCTCCCGGGCAGCGAGAAGGACATGGCGTGGAAGATCGGGGAGCACGCATTCGACATGCGCCTGTCCGCGTATGTCCCGCGGCTCATCGAGCAGAATATCCGGTCGATCATTGATGACCTCCTCGGCACGTCGGATGCCGCGTTTGGCGACATCGACATCTGGGCCGTCCACCCGGGCGGCCGCGCGATACTCGATCGAACCGCCGCGGCGCTGGACCTCCCCGCCTCCGCCCTGTCGCATTCGTACGGTGTCCTGCGCGAGTACGGGAACATGAGCTCGGCAACCATCTTTTTCGTTCTCAAGCGGATTCTCGAAAGCAGCGAGTCCGGCACGGTGTTCGCCACCGCGTTCGGCCCCGGGCTGACCGTCGAATCAGGGTTGCTGCGAAAGCTCGCCTGATGGCCCGCGCGCCATTCCCTTCAATGCGCCGGAGAAGCAGGCTGCCCGAGCTCATGGACGATCCGCGTGGCGACCGTCTCCGTCTCATCGCGACGCACGACCAGTTTCGCCTGACAAACCTCCTGTTTTCCCGCTACCGAACGATCCTCACTCGCCATGTTCTGCGCGACATGGAGCGGCTGCGCCGAAGGGGCCGACTGGCCGGGCCCCTCACGGTGCTGGAAATCGGCGCCGGCGGCTGCGACGTCGCCATCTGGCTGGCACGGGCCTGCGGGAAGCGCGGGATAGCGGCGCACATCACCTGCATCGACATCGACTCCAGGATCGCGCGCCACGCGCGGCGGCGCATCGCGGCCGCCGGCCTGTCCGACCGGACGAAATTCCTGCAGCTTTCGGCGTTCGACATGAACCGGCTCCCGGACTACGACTACGTGATCTGCGCGAACACCTTTCACCACTTCACGGAGGAACAGGCGCGCACTCTGCTGGGGCTGATGGGCAGGAAGGCGTCGCGAAAGTTCGTGGCAAGCGACCTCGAAAGGTCCCGGATCGGATGGATCGCATTCTGGGCTTTTTCGACGATATTCCTGCACGGAAGCTTCGTGCGGCACGACGGCCTGGTCTCCTTCGCGCGCGCCTTTGTCCCGCGGGAGCTCCAGGCGATGACGCGGCGCGCCGGCAATCGTCACGACCCGCGCGTCCTCCACCTGTTCCCCGCGCGGCTCTGCGTCGTCGGAGCCGGGACGGCGCCCCATTGACTTACACACTCTTATGTGTAATGCTCTGTGTGGAAGCGGCGAAATGGCGACAAACCTCGCGATCGATGACAAGTTGATACTTGAAGCGCAAAGAATTGGAAAACACCGGACAAAGAAGTCCGCGGTCACCGAGGCTCTCCGGGAGTATATCCAGCGCCGGAAACAAGTGCAGGTGACCGCGCTCTTCGGAAAGATCGACTATGCGCCAGGGTACGACTACAAAGCGCGCCGACGGGCAAGATGAACGTTCTCGTCGACACTCCTGTATGGTCTCTCGCATTCAGAAGGGGTCGTGCTCTCTCTCGGGGTGACACGCGGCTCGTGGAAGAACTTGCCCAACTCATTCAGGAAGGCCGCGCACTTCTCATGGGGCTGATCAGGCAGGAGCTGCTTTCAGGGCTCTCCGATTCCCGGCAGTTCAAGAATCTGCGGGATCGGCTCCGGGCGTTCGATGACCTGGGCATCCGAAGGCCGGACCATGAACGCGCGGCGGAGTTCTCCAACAGCTGCCGACATGCGGGCGTGCAGGGATCACACATCGATTTTCTTATATGCGCGGTTGCCGCGGGGAATGGGGCATCGATCTTCACTACGGACAAGGACTTTCGCCGCTACTCGAAGCATGTTCCAATCAGTGTTTACGAACCCCGCGCCCCGTCAAAATGAACCCTTCCGCAGGTTGATGTCGTACTCCAGGAACGCTTTCTGGCAATTGCCGTAGGAGCCCTGCAAGCCGCCATCCGTGGGCCGCCACTGGCCTTCGACGATTTTCACCAGCGTTTCCTTTTCATCCATGGGCTCGAAGCTCATTTCGACAATCGTATCGTACCCGCCCGGCTGGGGCATCGAGCCCGTCCGGGGATCGTAGGCCCCCTCGCTCGCAGCCCAGGTGAACCGGATGAGCTTGTTCTTCACCATCTTCTGCACTTTCACCGGAGCCGTCATCTTCTCCCCCGGGTGATCGCTGAATGTCCACAGCACGGTCTTGCCTTCATCCAACGGTCCGTCCGACCCCCCGCTGGTGAAGTAGGCGCTGAGCTTCTTCGGGTTGTACACCGCGTCGAACACTTCGGTGACAGGTTTCTGAATCCTGGTCTGGACAGTAAATCGCAGCTCCATTCGAGCCGCATCTCGGGGTCCTGGAAAACGCGGACCTCGTCATCGTCAAGCGGGAGGGCCGCCTGCGCTGGAACTATTTCAACCCGCTCCCGATCAGGGAGCTGCACGATCGCTGGATCAGCCGCTACGCCGCGCCCGCGGTGGACCTGCTGGCGCGGATGAAGCGGGAGATGGAGAAATGATGGCGGCGTCAGCGGCCGGCTCTGGTGAATTCACCTTCTCTTTCCGCCGCCGGGCGGCGTCCGCTGTTCGTTGAAGTACTTTTCGCTTCGGTAGCGGAGCCACACGCGAAGGACCTGGGGGATCTTTTCTTTTTCAGCCTTCGTGAGGGTGTCGTAGAGCTGGAGCGCGCGCTCTCGTTCCGTGCGGCACGCGGAGTTCCTGTGCGCATCCCAGTAGCTGCGCGCCAGCCTGATACGTCGGTTGACTTCCTTGAGCAGAGCCTCGCCGCTGAGGCTTTCCGAGCCCAGGTGCTTCTTCACAGCGAGCAGTTTACCTGAGTTCGAGGGATTTTGCGCGTGCGCTGGGCAGGTTCATTTCAGATTTCGAAAGGCCCGCGGCGGACATACAGTTTGCAGTCATTCACAGACTACAGCGCCAAAGAGCCTGCCGGCCAGGCCCATCGGTTCAAGACGACGGAAGACACATGGAACAGCCATTGACAAAGCCCGCGTGCGTGCTGAA
Source organism: Spirochaetia bacterium (assembly GCA_052144915.1). Lineage (GTDB taxonomy): Bacteria > Spirochaetota > Spirochaetia > SZUA-6 > Fen-1364 > Fen-1364. Next base: position 17,376 of record JBKQPS010000117.1, read on the forward strand.
CTTTTGCCGTGGAGGGAAAGATGGCAGATTACACGTTTGACGGAAAGCGGCTGAAGAAAACGAGCTCGGGCCAGAAGCTCGCGGAGGTGGACCGGGACACCATCCGGTCCTACAACGGCGCGGTATTCGGCCAGATCGAGAGCAAGAACCTCCGGGACTCGCACGGCAAGAAAGTCGCGGAGTTCGACGGCAAGGACGTGAAGGACGACAAGGGCAAGAAGATCATCAGCATCAAGGACATTCAGAACGTCATCGAGGGAGAGGCCGGGATCAGCATGGCCGCGATGTGGTATTTCTTCGTGAAAGACCGCAAGGACCACGCCGGCGTGCTGTGACCATCGCCCACCTCGTCGACGGCACCTACGAGCTTTTCCGCTGCTACTACGGCAACAAGCGCTCCACGCGGCCGGACGACGGAAGGGGTGCCGTTCGCCTGGTCCTGCACACCCTGCTGGGGATGGTGGAGGAAGGGGCCACACACATTGGCGTCGCCACCGACCATGTCATCGAGTCATTCCGAAACGCACTGTGGCCGGGGTACAAGACAGGGGAGGGCGTGGAGCCGGCCCTGCTCGCCCAGTTCCACGCGCTCGAAGAGGCGCTGGCGGCGTTCGGATTTGTCGTGTGGCCGATGATCGAGCTGGAGGCGGACGATGCACTGGCCTCCGCGGCCGCCGCTGCCCGCATCGCCCCGGATGTGCAGAAAGTCTGCATCTGGACGCCGGACAAGGACCTGGCCCAGTGCGTGGCGGGTGACCGGGTGGTGCAGGTGGACAGGCGCGGCGGCGCCATCAGGGACGAGGCCGCCGTCCAGGCGAAGTTCGGCGTGCCGCCGCGATCGATTCCCGACTACCTGGCCCTGGTGGGAGACAGCGCCGACGGGTATCCAGGGATCCCCGGCTGGGGAGCAAAGTCAGCCGCGGCCGTGCTCTCGCGCTACGGCCATATGGCGGATATTCCCCTTGACGATGTTCCCGCGCGGCTTGCCCGGAGCCTGCGGTCAAACTGGGACAAGGCGCTCCTGTTCCTGAAGCTGGCCACGCTCAGGACCGACGCCGGCCTGTTCGACTCTGTGGATGCGCTTCGGTGGGCAGGACCGCGCCAGGAGGCCGGCAGGCTTTCGGCGCAAATCGGGGCCAGGGCGCTCCTGGAACGGGCCGAGAAGGCAGCTTCGGGCCTGCGGTAAACCGCGGATTCGCGCGAAGCACATCACGGGAACCTCTGATATTGTACGTTTTCAGAGGTTCGCGCACGTCGTGCCACCGGCGGCGCGCGTGCAAGTACTGGGCATTTGCCGGCCGTCCCTATGTAATATGGCTCCCAGGATCATTCCCGAGATGAGTACCGAGGTGCTTCGACGCGACCTCTCTCAGGTCATAAATCGCGCGGCGTATGGAATCGAACCGGTGCTCATTACCCGCAGGGGCAGGAAGATCGCGGCCTTGATTTCATTGGATGACTTCGCCTTGCTCGTGCGGATGCAGCAGCAAAGAGACAGAATGCGGGCAGATGCCCTGGACTGCGGATGGGTCCCTGAATGAGTCCCTTTCAATCGGCGTCCGGCGCCCACGGGGAGGGCTGGGCTCTTTCATGCGGGCCAGGTACCGTGCGACTTTCCGCCGCTGCCAGCAGTCCGTTCAGGATGGCGGTGATTCCGAGCTCGAACTCGACCGCGAAGGGGTCGTCCGAGTCGTGCGGCCCCGAACCCTGCAGGTGAGCGGCACGGGCTTGCGCCCATCCCAGGATGTAGTGGCAGCACACATCGACAAAGGCGATGGACTCTTGCGGTGAGAATCCCAGGCGGGCGATGACGGCGCGCATCCGTTCGATAGGGCGCAGGGACGCCTCTGTGCGCACGGGCCGGGTTGCCACGACGGGAAGTGCGTTGGGGTGGGCGAGCAGCGCGTCCCGGTAGGACAGGGACATCTCCCTGAGCTGTTCGATCGCCGCACGGGGGCTTGGCCCGGCGGCTGGCCCCGTGTCTACCCCGTCCATCACTGCTTCCACGATCGCGTCGTAGAGTGCTGCCTTTTTCGGCACGTAGTAGTAGATGGCCATGGCATCAACGCCGAGCGCTGCCCCCAGGTGCCGCATGGACAAGGCGGCCAGGCCGTCGCGGTCGACGATCTGGACCGCGGCCCTCACGATCTTGTCACGCGTGAGCGCCGCGGCAGAATCGATGACGGGCCGTCCCCTCTTGCTCATCGCATGCCTCCCATATTTTTACGATGTAGAATATAATTCTACTTAGTATAATTATCAAGAGGGACTTGCCGAACTCCCGACGCGCCGATTGACCGCGCCACGGTAAGGCACGACTATCAAGCAGTGAAGCATTACATGCGCGTGCCCAGTATACCAAGGCAGGAGAGTTCCGTGAGCGTACTGGAACATGATGTCACCCTGGTCGGTTCCAGGGGAAGCGCCCGCTGCACGGCTCTTTTCGACTCGGGGGCAGCCTATTCCATCATCCGCCGGGACCTCGCGGAAAGACTCGAGCAGCTGGTTCCGCTTCCGGGTCCGGAAAACTGGATCTTCGAGACCGCCCGGCCCGGGGATCTCATCCACGCGTTGTACAGGGTTACGTTGAACTTTCTTTTCGATGACAGCAAGGCGCGGTTCAGTGACGAGTTTGTCGTGTTCGACGAGTGCTCCGAGGAGGTGATCGTCGGAGCAAAGACCATGCAGGCGTGGCACATCACGCTTGACTTCGTCACGGAGACGGTCAACTACAGGAAGACGGCTATCCGCCTGCGCGTCTGACGAACAATACGGGACGTGCCCGTCCGGGCGCACTTCTGTCTTCTATTTTGGATCAGCTCCGGTTGCAGGAGGGGGAGACGTAGAAGGCCTCTTTGGCTTTTCCGCGCGGAAGCCTTTCAGGTCTTCCCGCATCATCACAGATTTCCGCAACTTCTCAGGCCATGGCAGTTTCGCGCGCTCGCGCTGCCATCTTGCCTGCCGTTCGAACTGCTCCTTCTGCCATTGTTCCATTGTATCATTCCGCGAAGCGGGTCCTGAAGCGCTCAAGCTTCGCGGAAAGCCCGTGGCGCTCCGCGAGCGGCTTCAAATCATCAAGGCTGATCGCTCCAGATTCCACCATCGAAAGGATACGAAGGAAGTCCTTGGCCCGGCCAGTCTCCAGCGCGATGAGTGCGAGATACTCAGCCCGGACAACACGAAGGGGTACGCCCTCGAAGTCCGCGGCCTCCGCCCCCTTGGAGCGGCAGAACTCGTATACGTGATGCAGGGGGCTCAAGCCGGCGTCTCTAGGAACGGCGATCAGGACGTCGGCATCCTCAGTGAGCACGGCTTCGGTGTACCTCATCTGCGCAACTGCACCGAAGACCGCATAGCTGGTAATCACACCTACGGAGACCATCTCCTCAAGGAGGCTGGCGACGGCGCGCATTGGCTTCATGCTAGCTGGAAATACGGCGGACTTCAACCCGGCGCTTGAGGAACGAGGCGCCTGCACGCGCACGGCGGTCGCGGTAGAGGGTTCGCGGACCTCGAGGACTCTCATCCCGAGGGGATCTACGGCGTCTTCGGGTGCTGCTGCGACGGATCCCAGACGGCCAACTCGGTGAAG
>JBKQPS010000118.1:0-5165 GCA_052144915.1 Spirochaetia bacterium
ATCGGTCAAACCGCGGGGCGGCCCGCTACTCCCCCATCATCGCCCGGGTCATCCGCACCCATCGCGCAAGGCGGGGCCGGTCGCCGTCGATGGTGTAGATGTCCCGGAAACAGAACTCCAGGCTGCAGCCCTTCGCGCCGTCCAGCGTGCGGCGCACGTCCTTCTTCAACAATTCCCAGTCGGGATTCGCGCCGCTTATGTACGCTGGAGTGGGCTTGCGAGAATAGACGTACTTCTTTCCAAGCAGCTCGCCCGCGCGGAAGGGATCGCTCCACCCTGAAACGGAGACCGCGCGGAGATTCGGGATCGCCTTCTCGACGCGCTCGAACCTGTCGTGCAGCGCCTCGCAGCACCCGTAGTAGGTGAGGCCGAACGGCCGGGTGACTTCGGCGATGGACGGGAGGAAGAACTCCTCGAACATCGCCGGTGAAATCGGCGCGCTCTCCTGCGAATCGGCCCAGCACCAGCAGTCCTTCAGCTGCGCGGCGTGCCCGTCGTCCTGGCCCGGGAGGTCCGACACGAACCCGTAGCTGCCGGGGCATGGCATCCAGGTGTCCGTGTTGGCGTAGAGAAGCCCCTCTTTCTCCATGAAGCGGAAATGCGCCTTCCTGTCGTCGCGGATGATCTTCATGATCGCGTGGAGGAGTGGCGGGTTGTCATACACCCACGTGAGAAGGTTGTCGTTGCCGATCAGCTTGAAGAGGTCCATCGTGAGGCCGACGTAGAGGTTGCCCAGCCAGGGGCGGTAGCCGGGATCGGTGTCGAAGGGATCCCAGCCTCCCAGCCGCACCGGCAGGATGTCCACGAAGATGTCCTCCAGCAGCTCCTTCTGGTGGCAGCTCTCCCGGCGGTTCACGCGCCGGGTGCGAAGGTGCAGCTTCCGCGCGTCCTTCTCCGACTGGACTCCGAAGTTGAACGAGTATGCCAGGTCGCTGCCGCCGGAGGTGACGGCGTGGTACGCCTCGATAGGCACGCCGTAGTCGGAGATCTCGAGCACCCACGGGATACGGAAATACGGGTCGACGACGATGTCGTCACCGATCTCGTCGGCGTGCCGCACAGTCTCGTAGAGAGACTTCTCGATATTGCGGACGTACGGATCCACGCAGACGAGCTCGTCGCGGCCGATGTAGTCCTGCAGCATGCACGTTTCCACGAGGATCGTGGGCTTCTCCGGCGTCAGGTCCTTCACGGCCTTCCACTGTCGGCGCCGCTCGGCCATCACGGGACTGGCGGCGTGTTCCATCCAGCGTGCCGCAAGCCTCCGGAGCGACTGGACTTCCTTCTGCTGGATCATGACGCCACTCCCCCGGGACCATGGTCCCCCTTCTAGGCTTTGACCTTTTCCCGCACGAGGAGGTGGTTGAGCACGACGGCGGCGATAAGCACGCTCCCCTTGGCCATTGTCTGCCAGAATGCGGGTATGACCGTCATGAGGCCGGTCGTCAGGCACACGATGATGAGGGCACCGACGATCGTCTTCGCGACCGAACCCTCGCCGCCGGAAAATGCGGTGCCTCCCAGCAGCACGGCGATGATGCAGTCCAGCTCCATGCCGTCGCCGGACAGCGGGTCTCCAAGGGACATGTAGCTCGCGCGCGCCATACCGGCGAGCGCGGCAAAAAACCCGACGATGATATACAGCAGCCACACCAGCCTGACGGCATTGATGCCTGACAATTCCGCCGAGGTGCGGTTTCCACCGACCGCCGCGGCGTACTTGCCGAGGATTGTCTTCCGTTGAACGATGACGAGGACAACGATCACCAGGATGGCGACGAAGAAGGCCCAGGGAAAACCGAGGAGCACATCCAGGCGTGCGTAGTCATTTATCCAGGCGGGCATGAGCTTCGTCGCGCTCCCCTTGATGGCTGAAAGCCCGTGCGGCACGATCAGGAGCGCAATGCCCTTGAACAGGTTCAAGGTGACGAGCGTTGCGATAACCGGCGTGATGCGCAATTTCATGACGAGCAGGCCGTTGAGAAATCCAAGGCCGATCCCCATGACCAGGGTGACCAGAAATGCGGGCAGAAAGCTGACGCCGTTCAGGACCAGCCACGCGAACACCACCGCGCTCAGGCTCATCGCGCTCCCGACGGAAAGGTCGATGTAGCCGGAGATCATCAGCAGGGTGAACGCGCCGCTGAGGGTCAGGATGGGCACCGCGCTGCGCAGGAGATTGACGACGCTGTCCGGGCTGAGGAAGTGCCCCCGGCCGAAGAACTCTACCTGTCCGAGCTTCACGACGCTGAAGACGGCCACGATCAGCACCAGCACGACGTAGATATAGAGCTTCTTGATGTTCGATCTCGCGGCGTTCGACCGTTCCAACTGCGTGGGCAGTGTGTATTCCTTTGCGCGGCTCACGTCACCATGCTCCCTTCGACGGTACTCCGTGGAGTTTTCAACCCTTCCTCTTGTCCAGAGCGAATCGCTGCGCGAGGATGGCGACGAAGGTCACGATCCCCTTCAAGGTGAACTGCCAGTCCGGCGACAGCAGGAGTCCCGTGGCCGCCGAGGTCACCACGGAAAGGATGACCGCCCCGACGAACATTCCCAGCACGGAGCCGAACCCGCCCGCGATGCTGACCCCTCCCAGCAGTGAGATCACCAGCGCGTCGAACTCGTATCCCATTGCGCGGCTGGCCCCCCCCGCCTTGAACTCGGAGGAAAGCAGTATGCCCGTTATTCCCGCCAGAAGGGAGCTGATGATGAACAGGGAGGTGAGGTGCCGCCCCACGTTGACGCCCGAGAGCCGCGCCGCCACGGAGTTGGCACCGATGAGGTAGGTCCTCCGGCCGGCAACCGTCTTCTTTTCAAAAACGAACGCCGCAACGATAAGGACTGCCATGATGAGCACGGAGAGCTTGACGGATGTGCCCGGGATGCTGAGACCTCCCACAACCCCGAACACGTCGGGCAGGCTGGTGTTCCGCTGCGCCCCTTGCGCAACGATCTGGGCGACGCCGCGCGCGATCATCATCGTCCCCAGGGTGATGATGATGGACGGCACCTTCAGCCGCGCGATGAAGAATGCGTTGATCGCTCCGATGCCCATGGCGCAGAGCAGCGCCAGCGCAATGGCAAGACCATAGGGAAGCCCCAGGCCGACGGCAAGCGCGTTCTGGGACGCGGTGGCGTCCTGGCAGAACCAGACGGAGAGAACGCCCGTCATGGCGATCACGCCGCCCACCGACATGTCGAAGTTGCCCGTGATCAGGAGGAACGTGACGCCGATCCCCAGCATGATGATGTACCAGTTGTTCGTGAGCAGGTTGACCATGTTCTGGGGCAGGTAGAATCTGGGCACTATCGCGCAGGAAACTCCGAACAGGACGACGAGAACCCCGATCATGAACAGGGTGATGAACGACTCATTGCTCATCCTGCCGCCGATCGTCTTTTTTCGCTCGAGCCTGGTTTCCACGCCTATTCTCCGCCGTCACCGCTGCCGCGGTAGTCCGCGGCTGAGGTGACATTTCCGCCGTCACCGCTGCCGCGGTAGTCCCCGTCTGAGGTGACGTTTCCGCCCGTGACGATGTGGAGGATCTTCTCGCTGTCGATGTCGCAGCCGTTCCTCAGGGTGGCTTTCATGCTGCCGTCATAGAGCAGGTAGATGGTGTCGCAGATATTCACCACTTCGGGCAGCTCCGAGGAGAAGATCATGATGGATTTCCCCTCCCTTGAAAGCTGGCGGATGATCCCATAGATCTCGCTCTTGGCGCCCACGTCGATGCCGCGCGTCGGCTCGTCCAGCATGAGCAGGTCCGCGTTCGCAAAGAGGCACTTGGAAAGGACCACCTTCTGCTGGTTGCCTCCGGAAAGCTGCGACGCTTCCTTCTCCGTGCTGCTCGTGGCAATCCTGAGCTTGTCGATGTAGTCGAGGGTGACCTTTCTCTCCTGCCCCGCATTGATGAAACCGTTGCGGGAGATTTTTCTCATGTTCATGACGGGCACATTGCCGCGGATGGTGAGGATGGTGAAAAGCCCCTGCGATCGCCGTTCTTCCGGCACCAGAGCGATCCCCGCAGCAATGACCTTGTCCGGGAAGGGCGGGAGCTTTTTCCCCTTGAAGAGGATCTCCCCCTCGTAGGGGTCCACGCCGTAGATGGCGCGCGCGAGCTCCGTCTTTCCCGCGCCCACGAGGCCGTAGAATCCGATGATCTCCCCCTCGTGGACCTCGAATGAAATGTCCCGCAGTTTGTGGTTGGAAAGGTTGCGGACCTGCAGGATGGCGTCCCTGCATTCGCCCTCTTTCGGCGTGTACTGCTCAAAAACGGTCTTTCCGATCATCATCTTGACCAGCTCCGACCGGTCCTTGATCTCCGACACGGGCTTGGTGTCGATATGCTTTCCGTCGCGCATGACCGTGACGTAGTCGCCCAGCTCGAAAATCTCGTCGAGCCTGTGAGAGATATAAATGACGGTCACGTTCTTTTCCCGCAGGCTCTTGATGATGGCGAACAATCTCTTGATTTCGCTTTCAGAGATCGCGGCAGTCGGTTCGTCCATGATGATGATATCGGACTCCGTGGCGACCGCCTTTGCGATCTCCACGATCTGCTTCTTGGCAACGCTCAAGGTCGAGACGAGCTGGCGCGGCGTGATGGATGGCTCCAGGCTGTTCATCACGTTCACCATTGTGTTGATCTTGTCTGTCTTCCTCAGAAACCCGAGTGTCGTGTCCTCCATCCCCAGAGTGAGGTTCTCTTCCACGGTGAGCTGATCCACCACGTTCAATTCCTGGAACAGGGTGCTGATGCCGTGCTGCTTCGCATCGCGCGTGCTGTGCGGGGTGTACGTCTCCCCGTTCAGGAGAATGCTGCCGCTCGATCGTGCCGACGCGCCGGTGAGGATCTTGATCAGGGTTGATTTCCCCGCGCCGTTCTCCCCCACCAGGCAGTGCACGGTATTCCTCTTGATGTCGAAACTGACGCGATTCACGGCGCGGACACTGGGGAAATCCTTTACAAGGTCCCTGATTTCCAGGACGTTGTCTGTCAGTTCCATGCGTCCGCTCCCCTGCTCTGATGGGGGGAGGCTTCCGCCTCCCCCTTACGATACCATGATTCTATGTTTCCGTCCGATCGAGCTACTGAACGGTGGTCCCGAACTGGCAGACAACGTCCTGGAAATCAGGGACCTTGTAAAGGATTTCCCCAGTG
>JBKQPS010000119.1:0-4111 GCA_052144915.1 Spirochaetia bacterium
TGCCGCGAATACCTGTTCAGGATCGCCTTCTCGGGGACGCGCGCGCCGGTCCACTCCGGCAAGGCCCGTGCGAGGAGCCGGGTGGAACCGCCTTCGGGTGCATTTCCCTGCACCTGCAGGGCCGGGCCGCTGCCGCCCTCGACGATTGTCGTCGGGGCCGCCCTCTTCACCGGCGCCGGCGTCGTGCCGATGCCGCTGCCGCCCTCGCCGGCCCCCTGCCGCGGGGCCCCGCCCCCCTCACCCGCGCCCCCGGGCGTGGCGCCAGGATTCCGCGCCTGCGGGCCTGACCCCCTGTTGTCGCCCTGCCCGGGGGGGAGATCTCGCGACCCCGGCGCGGATTCGGTAGGGCTGGACTGCCGGCGGGGCAGCGCCGGGGACCGTGGCGGCGCCGCGCCGCCGCCCGCCTCGCCCTGGAGCTGACGCTGGGCCTGCCGAAGGCTGTCGAGGGCATCGCCAAGGGGCGAACGACCCGGTGTCCGGACCTCCTTCATCCGCAGCTCGTACTCCTCGGTCAGCCCGGCTTCCAGCCTGGACATCCGGTCCACGGAATCTTCCCGCGGGGCCTTTCGAGCCGCGAGCTCGTTCCCGAGCTGCGCGAGCTGCTGCCCGAGCTCCAGGGACCGGGCGAGACTCCGGGCGCGCGCGTCCTCCGCGAGGCGTTCGCCGCGCATTCGAAGATCCTCGCCGATCTGGGCGATCACGGAGGAGGTGACGGCCCTCCGCGGGAAGAGAGCAGCCAGGTCCACCGGGAACAGGAGGCCGGACGCGGTGAGGAAAGCCGCCAGCGCGGCGAATGGCGCAAGAGGCACGATGAGCCGGCCCAGGATCGTCCGCGGGGAGGTCCGCGCGAGGAGCTGCACCGCGTCCTCGATCACCGCCTCGGCGAAAATCCCCGGCGCTGTCGAGCCGATGAGCTCCAGCGCGGTGCTGGTGAGCTCCCGGCTCTCGAGGATCCTGTCGGCGTCGACGAGAAGCTCGCGGCGGTCCGCGCGGCGCAGGAGTGCGGCACAAATGCCCGCGACGCACCCGGCGGCACCGAGCACGGCGGCAAAAAGCGGCGCGGCCACCGGAAGGGATACGCTTCCGGCCAGCAACGCGACGACGAAACCGGGGAGGAGACCGAAGAAAAGACCCGCCGCGGTCCCTCGGACGATGTCGTCCCAGCGCGCCCGCCGCTCCAGCCGGGCAACGAGCGTCTCGAAGAGCCTCGCGCAATCACGCACCCGGGCCCCCGCGCTTTCTCGCGCGACCGCGCACTGCTGACATCGCCGCCCGCGCGGCCCCTGCCAGGACGAGCGCAATGCCCAGGTTTTCGGCCGCGCAGACCAGGGCGTCCCGCGGCCCCTCCGGGCTTTTCAGGAGAAACACGACCGCGTGAACGGGGTTCATCCCGGGAGCCGCGAAGAACGTGACCACCAGGGAGGCGGCCAGGAAGGGCATCAGGAGCAGGTCGCGGATGGACCGGCGCCCGACGAGCACGAGGAGCAGGAAGCCGCACGCGCCCGCGGCGAAGCTCGCCGTACCGATGACGGCGAGCGCGCACAGCGCCTGCGGCCCTCCGGCTCCGCCGACGGCCATCGTCGCGGCGAGGAACGGCGCCCCTGCCGCGAGCATGAGAACCGTCTCCAGGGCGGCGGCGCGCATCCGCCTGGCGGCCAGGAGAGTCAGCGACACGGGGGTGAGTGTGATGACCTCCCGGACCGGGGCGGCCGATTCGCGGGAACCCTCTGCGCCGAATCGCGCGCCAAAGTACAGGAGGAGAAGGAGGAAGCAGACCGCCGCGGCCGTGAACGTGTCGGGGGCAGAGCCCGCCCGGAGGGCCGCCGCGACCGTGCCCCGCGGCCACATGGCGAGCAGGCAGAGAGCGAGCACGCCGGCGGTGAAGAGGCAGGTGCGGATGAGCCTCGCTTCGTGGTTCATTCCGACTCCACGCGCAGCAGCGCAAGACCCGGGCGGCCCCCAAACCGCTCGCCCCCGGGGATCGCGAGGGGCAGGACAGGTCCGTCGAGCCAGCCGACGAGCTGGGCGGAGGAGCTGTCAGGGTCGTCCCGCAATGTATCGGCTTTCCAGAAGGCGGCACGCCGGGGGTCGCCCTCTGTGAGTAGGCTGCCCAGGGGATCGACGCCTTCCGCAAGGTCGAAGGCGCGGCGGACCGTCGCGCCAGGCTCGACCACGCCCAGGGAATAGGCGCGCCCCGACGCCAGGATGAAGCATCCTCTGAGGGGAAGCGCGCCGCCGTTGGCGGCCACGATATCCAGGGATGCGCCGTGGATCGCGGCGCGAAATGACACGGCAAGGGGAATCACGTCCTGGATGACGAGGAGCCGCGCCTCGAGTCTTCCGACGTCCACTCCCCGGATCGTCGTCCGGTTTTCCTTCTCCGCGATGAGCTCTTCGGCTCCCGTCCGGATGCCGGACCCTTCGATCGCGGCCCCGGAAGACGCGATTCGCACCTCGACGTGCCGAGGCGCTGCCGCGAACACGGCCACCTTCTCCGTCACCAGCGCCAGGCCGCCGCCGGACCGTGTGACCACGCGCGCCGCGTCGAGGACCTGGAGCCCCGGCTGGAACAGCAGCCTGTCGAACACCGCCCACCCGGCGAGGGTCGCGCAGACGGAAACGGCGGCCAGGAGAAGGAAGCGGACACGGGGCCGCGGCCCGCGTTCCCCCCGCGCGGCGGCCAGGGGCGCGAGAAGAGCGAGGTAGCAGGCGACAAACGCGATCAGCGCGGGAACGCCGGGGAAAGACTCGGGAGACGCGGAGAGCAGCGCGGCGATCCATGGATCGTCCAGCGGCGCGCGCGGCGCCGCTCCCAGGGCCGGTACCCGGTCCCCGCCGAGAATATGCCGCCACAAGGGAAGCGCGCCTTCCCAGGAGCTCATCGGCGGCGTCGTGGGGTCGAAGGCGAGAAACCAGATCGAGCCCCGGCCGAGAGTTCGTGACACGATGATGGGCAGGGATCCGGCGGCCGCCACGACCCTGCCCTGCCGAAGGCGAGATTCCGCCAGGGCGACATTCCCGATCGGGCCGAGGGCCCATCCGCCCGGCAGGGGAACCCCGGCGAGCCGGCCGCTCCGGGTGAAGCCCGTGATGTCGACCGGAAGGAGTCGGCCAAAGCCCGCCGCCTCGTGTTGAAGGGCCGCGGCGCCGCCGGTGAACACGAGAACGCCCCCGGTGACCACCCACCGCTCCAGTGCGTCCACCTGGTCGGGTCGCAGCTGCTGGAAAGCGGTGTCGTGAACGATGACCGCATCCACCGCGTCGTAGCCCGGCCAGCTCACCGGCAGGTCATCGACCCGGGGGTACACGACACGCACGCCGGAGCCGCCTGCCAGGGCGGTGAGCCCGTCGAGTGAGAGCTCGCTGCTGATGCCGGCGATGAGCCTGCTGGTCGCCGCCAGGGGTCGGGGCTCGATGTCGAGGCTGCCTTCCCGCACGCCGGCGGAAGTCACCGTCGCGCGCAGCGCGCGCATGCTGCGCGGAATCGGGACGAGGAAGGGAACCCGGCGGGTCGCGCCGGCATCGAGCACGGCATCCTTGATGATCGTTCGGCCGGCGAGGAGGCCGCCAGGCCCGCTGCCCCAGGTGACCCGGAGGGAGCATTCAACCTGCATCCTCGGGCCCGGATTCTCGATGCTGAGAACGACGGGCGCGAACCGGCCCTCCCGCACCGTCCCGTTGAATCCGACCAGGGCGTCGCAGTGTACCGCGGACTGCGACTGCGCGGGCAGCCCCGCCACGAGCAGGAGCGATGCGGCAATCGCGGTCCGACGGAGAAACCGGCGCGACCCCATTCCACGAGTATAGCAGGGCCGTCAGGCCGACGACATGGGCGGGAGTGGGGGACGAGAATCGCCGGGCTTCTCCAGCAGGGCATCGAGCATCCGGTCGCCGTCGAAGATGAAATACCCCCGGAAGCGGCGGCCATCCAGCAGGAGAGGGAGCCACAGGGCATCGTCCGCCCACATCCGTTCGTAGGGGATGCTCTCCAGCGGCGTCCAGAGGGGCGCGGCCTCCCGGGTCTCGCACAGCTCCCCGTCGAAACCGCTGGCGGTGAATACGGTCCCGTGCAGGGCATACCCGTCCACGAACTGGAAGGACAGTTCCCCTG
>JBKQPS010000120.1:0-10122 GCA_052144915.1 Spirochaetia bacterium
AAGCGTTGCAGGAGACGCGAGGGATCTCGACCATCACCTCGGCGACAATGATTGCCGAGATTGTCGACATCAGACGTTTTGCTCGTGAAGACAGTCTTGCCTGCTACTGTGGATTGGGGATGCGAGAGCACTCCACAGGAGAAAGCGTGAGGATGGTACCTACGCAGCTGTTCAATCATCGGCTGAAGGATGCCTTCATGACGGCGGCATGGAACGTGGTCCGGTGCAACCCCGATTCCCACCTAGCGGGGTACCACAGAAACCTGATAAAAGCAGGAATGTCACCGCTGGCGGCAACCAAGCGTGTTGCGCGGGCACTGGTGCGAGTCATTTATCGTAAGCTCTCCGCATTAACTGCAGGGACCACAGAGGCACCGACGAAAGATGAACAACAAGAGGGAGAAAGCGGTATGGCAAGCGGTTCTACCCGCAGTGGCCAAGGCCACACAAGCGACATATCGCTTTCATCCCCACGCAATCATAGACCAAGGGATGTGAAGGAGGTCAAGGGGCGGGTTACCCTGACCTTGAAAAATAAGGAGCCTGGGAAGAGGAAAATGGTTTCGATAAAAACCGTTTGACTTTGCTAAAACAATCTACAAATCTCGCCGCCTTGCGTGCTATCCTCTTCACTCTACGTTACTTTCTCCCGATCGTAGCGCAACCTACGGTTCTACGATCGGGGCGGTCACTTCATTATGACTAAGAGTCCAACCGGAGCGGTGAAGGATGAAGCAAGCTGATACCGACGGTGAAGGCACGAATAATGCAAGAGGAAAACAGAAGCGCCCGCCACGCTCAATCTTCAACATCCTGTTAGACCTTTGGCACCTTGACTATCCTGCCGTCCTCCAGGCCGCTGCGGTAGATCGCGTCAGTGACCGCCGCCACCTGGCAGGCGTCGGCGAACGTCGGGACTGAGTAGACCTTATCGGGCTGGCCCAGCAGCTGCAGGCCGAAATGGAGGTATTGCCACCGGAAATACTGGATGTAGCCGTTCATCAGGCCCGGGACTGTGTCCGCGTTCAGGTGGCCGTCGGCACCAGGGTCGGACAGGTGAATGTGGGTCCAGCCTCGCTCACGCGAAGGGACTTTCACGCCTTCAGGCCGCGAGTGCGAATAGAACCTGAGGTAGCCCTGGTTCTCCAGTTCCCACTGCAATGCCCCGCGGTTGCCGTGGATCGAGTTCTCGAAGAATGCCTTGTGGCCCGTCGACGTGCGGTTTGAGCGGAACATGATCGCGCAGTCGTTGTCGAAGAAGGCGACCGCCTCGAACGCGTCGACCGCTTTGCCTTTTGCTCGCTTGTCGGAGCCCCTGATCATCAAGAGCTCCTCGCCGTCTGCGTCGTAGATGCGCGTCTGTGCAGATACCTCTGCCACCTTTCTGCCGAGCACGAACTGGATGAGATCGACCTGGTGTGCACCGAGGTCCTCGATCACCCCGCCGAGGCCCTGTTCCGCCCGGAAGCGGAAGTCGGTCCTACCGCCGCGTCCCCAGTCCTGGAGGAACTCTGACGCACCTTCGAAGTAGCCGGACTTCCCTAGAACGAGGCCATCCTGGACGAGACGGCGAGCCTCGAGCACGCCTGGTGCACCCTGGTAGCAGAACGTCACCATCGTTGGGACACCAGCTGACTTCGCGGCGGCCGCCATTTCCTGGGCGTGCTCCAGCGATGAGCTCAGTGGCTTTTCACAGACAACCGCTTTTCCGGCCTTGAGAGCGGCGATTGCCATCGAGGCGTGTTCCTTGTTCGGCGCAGCCACGACCACCAGGTCGGCGCGGTCAATCTCATTCTCCCAGTTCGTGGAGGTACGATTGTAGCCGTACCTCTTCTGAGTGGCCGAAAGCTTGTCGCCGTTTCGGCCCGCCACGCAGTCCATTACGAACTCCAGGCCGCGCGGCCGGAGATGCTGATTGGCTTCGAGGATGGCACGGGGGTGGGCGATGCCGCCCATGAACCCCTGGCCAATGACCAGGACATTGATCTTCTTCATGGCACCCTCTCGTTGGCTTTTCTCCACCTTGGTGGCGGGTTTTTGGACTGGTCCTTGGCTTCGACTCGACGCCATCTCATGGAGGCGGCGCTGGCTCTCCTCCACGACCTTTCCGGACTATAGCTCCAGTCCGGCAAGATGCCAAGGGGCAGGCCGCGAGTCGGCCGCCTTGAATGTTTACAATCGCCCGGCATGTGGAAAGATCGTGGCGAGCGGGCGCAAAGCACGCAGAAAGTGATGCCCTTTAGAGTTCATATATGGAAGATTTCGTCTTTCTGTAGTGTTTCGCATTTGCGACTTTGAAGGGATACTTGCCAAGCGACGCCCGGATCTGACCCCTTTGCGACGGGAAAACTGACTCCACCTCTCGCGTTTTCTCCACCACGGACAGCTTGTAGAGACTCGAACGCTTCTTCTCCTTGAGTCGATAACTGTCCGTGCGAATAGTGATGACGTGGAAAAAAACGTTTTGACAAGGTGCTTTCAACATGGTAACGTTGCCGAAATCGATACCGAGATCGTTTTCATTCTTGGCAAGGAGAATGAAGAATGATGGACAGGACCACTCGCATTGGCCTCATCGTTACCATGTCCCAGGATGAGACATGGCCGGATGCCATCGTCAACCGGGTAAAGGCATACCTCCCCGAGGTTCGCACCGCAATAGAGGGGCTAGGCGTGAAAGTTGCGGACCGCGGCGCAATCGCGCGCACGGGTCAGCAGATGACCGAGCAGGCAGAGCAGCTGCGTCGAGAATCCATCCATGCACTGGTCATTTATGTCGGTACCTGGACCTACTCGAACACCGCAGTCATGGCGGCCCTCCGTGCTGACGTGCCTGTTGTCGTCTGGGCGAGCTCGAAGTTGGAGACCTTCGGGATCGTCGGCGGGTCAATCGTGCGCGGGGCCCTCGAGGAAGTCGGCGTCAGCAACTTCATTCTCTACGGAGACGTTGCCGATCCGGTGACACTGGCAAAGCTCAAGCACTACCTTCTGGGCATTGCCGGCGCGACGAAGCTGCGGGGCATGATCTACGGGGAGGGCGGGGGCCGGTCCATGGGGATGTACACCGCGCGCATCGACCCTTCCGAGTGGATGAGCCGCTTCGGTGTCGACGTCGACAGCTTCGACCAGGTCGACGTCATCCGCCGAGCTGAAAAGTACCCGAAGGCGGAAGCGGAGAAGTTCCTGGGGTGGATGCGGAAGGAGTTCGGGGGCATCGAGGTCAAGGACGAAGTAATGCTGGCCCAGATCAGGATGTACTTCGCGCTGCGGGACGTCATCAAGGAAAAGAACTACGATTTCATCGCGGTGAAGTGCCTTCCGGAGCTCCCGTCATGCTACACGACGTTCTGCGTTGCCCATGCCCTGCTGAACGACACTGCCGATGATGGCTTCGGAGCGCGCTCCTCTTACGTGGCTGCCTGCGAAGCGGACGCCAACGGCGCGCTCACCATGCAAATCCTCAACAACATTTCGGGCGGCGCCACGATGTTCACCGACATCCTGTACTACGACTATGCGGAGAACATGGTGCGTATGTGCAACTGCGGCTCCCAGCCCACGGACTTCGCCGCTTCCCGCAAGAATGTTACCTGGGTCACCGAGGGCCTGCGTGAGTTCGATTGGGTCATGGGGGGCGCGTGCCCCCGCTACGTCGGCAAGCCGGGCCCGCTTACGGTGGCTCGGCTCTCCCGCGTGAAGGGGCGCTACGTCATGCTCATAGCCACGGGCAACGCCCTTGAGATGCCCCTGGAGAAGATCAAGGAGACGAACTCCCAGCAGCCGCACGTGTTTGTGAAGTTGGACTGTCCCCAGGACCGCTTTGTCGAGTCGCTGCGATCCAACCATATCCATGTGGCGCAGGGGGGCTGGAAGGAAGAGCTCCTGGTGACCTGCAAGGTCCTGGACATCGAGCCTGTGGTGCCCTGAGGAACGGGGGGGAAGGCGGCAGGCAGGACCGAGATGGCGTCCATCAAGGACATCGCGCGAGCTGTCGGCTGCTCTATCTCCACGGTGTCCCGTGTCATCAACGATCGCGACGGGGTGGATCCAATCACGCGGAAGAAGGTCCTCGTGGTCATCGAGAAGCTGGACTACACACCGAACCTCACGGCGCAAGGCCTGAGGGTCAAGCGGGGCCGGTTGATCGGCGTGGCCATCCCGAACAGCACCGTGGGCGCATTCAGCGTCGTCGTGCAGTTCGCCCTCGAGTCAGCCTACAGCCAAGGCTTCAACGTCGTCCTGGTGAACTCCCACGATGATCCCGACCTCGAGGAGACCCTGATCAAAAGCCTCTTGAGCAGGGAAATCAACGGAGTGATGCTCACGCGGGTGTCCGACGACAGCAAGATCGTCACGAAGATCGCCCAGCGCAACATCCCCATCGTCGTGATCGACCGGGCCTTCGAGCACGAGAACGTGTCCAATGTCGTGCTGAACAATCACAGGGCGGGCTGCATGGCCGCCGAGCACCTCCTGGAGCTCGGCCACAGACGGATCGCCTGCATCACCGGTCCTCTGAAAATCTCCCTCTCCCGGGAGAGACTGAAGGGATTCCAGGGCGCGCTGGCGGAGAAGGGCGTTGATCTTCCCGCCTCCCACCTTCACGAGGGCAACTTCCTCTACGAGACCGGGATCCTTGGGGTGCGGGCGCTCCGCGAGCAAGGCGCCTCCTATACGGCGCTCTGGGCCATGAACGACCTTATGGGTTTCGGCGCCATGCGGGCTCTGCATGAAACGGGAGTACGGGTACCCGAAGACGTGTCCGTGCTGGGGATGGATGACCTGGAGATCGCGGAGATGGTCAGCCCCCCCCTCACGACGATCCACTATCCAATCAAGGAGCTCGTGGAGAAGGCCATGGAGCTCCTGATTTCGCAGATCAACAGTGTGGAGTTTCATTCCGAAACGATCGTGCTTGAGCCTAGCCTTACTGTTCGTGAATCCACCATGCGGTGTCTTGCGGTCGACTCATCCACAGGGAGGTCGTGAGTGGCGGACGGCAATCAGATACTCGAGATGTCCCACATTTCCAAGTCGTTTCCCGGGGTGAAGGCGCTGGAGGACGTGAGCATGAGCCTTTCGGCAGGAGAAGTGCTCGCGGTGGTGGGAGAGAATGGAGCCGGCAAGTCCACCCTCATCAAGATCCTTTCCGGGGTCTACAGCACCGACACGGGGGAGATCAGGCTCCAGGGCGAGCGGGTTCTTCTCCGCGGCCCCAAGGACGCCATCGAGCGCGGGATCAACACCATCTACCAGGAAACCTCCCTGGTGCAGGACATCACCGTTGCGGAGAACATCTTCCTGGGACGACAGCCCACGGCAGGGGGCGGGCGGATCGACTGGAAGCGCATGATCGAGTCCGCTCGGGGGATCATGGAAAGCCTGTCCATCCACCTGTCCCCGGGCGCCCTGGTCTCCAGTCTCTCTTCCGCCCAGCAGCAGCTCGTGGAGGTCGCCAAGGCCTTCTCCAGGGACGCGAAGATCATCATCATGGACGAGCCCACGGCATCCATCACCGTCGAGGACGCCGACAACCTCTTCGGCATCATCCGCAAGATCATCCGGGCGGGTACTTCGGTCATCTACATATCCCACCGACTCAAGGAGATCTTCCAGGTCGCAGACCGCGTCATGGTCCTGCGGGACGGGAAGACTGTCTCCGTCTCAGGGGTGAAGGAGACGAGCGAGGGGGAGATAGTCAAGCACATGGTGGGCCGGGAAATCGGCAACCTCTTCGGGGACGCCAGCTACCAGTCTGGGGAGAAGGTGGTGCTCGAAGTCCGCGACCTGGCTCGGACCGGAGTGTACCGCGGCATCAGCTTCAGCCTTCACGAGGGGGAGATCCTCGGGTTCTCGGGGCTGGTGGGGGCAGGGCGTAGCGAGATCATGCGGGGTATCTTCGGCCTGGACCCCGTGGACGGCGGGGAGGTGCTCCTCGGCGGGCAGAGGCTGGGCAGGAGTTCCCCCGCCGCGGCGCTGAAGAAGGGGATCGCTTTCGTCTCGGAGGACAGGCGCTTGGAGAGCATCATCCAGGGCTTCTCCGTTCGCGCGAATATCACTCTCC
Source organism: Spirochaetia bacterium (assembly GCA_052144915.1). Lineage (GTDB taxonomy): Bacteria > Spirochaetota > Spirochaetia > SZUA-6 > Fen-1364 > Fen-1364. Next base: position 6,065 of record JBKQPS010000120.1, read on the forward strand.
TTCTCCTCCTCAAGGTGCTCACCCGCCTCGGGCTCATCAGCGCGCGCAAGGAGAACGGGCTGGCCGCCCGTTACGTCAAAGAGTTCAACGTCAAGACCCCGTCCCTGGATCAGTTTGTCATGAACCTGAGCGGAGGGAACCAGCAGAAAGTGGCGCTGGCCAAGTGCCTTTCCACGAATCCCCGCGTTCTCATCCTGGACGAGCCGACCAAGGGGATCGACGTGGGGGCGAAGAAGGAGATCCACACCCTCATCAAGGAGCTCGCGAACAAGGGCGTGTCGATCATCCTGGTATCCTCCGAGCTTCCGGAGATTATCGGGATGTGTCACCGCGCCGCGGTCATCCGCGACGGGACGGTAGTGAGGGTATTCGACAAGGGCGAGCTGACGGAAGAGAACCTGATCGCCGCCGCGGTCGGGCACATGGCAGGGGGGAGTAGGCGGAATGGGTGACGTCACCGCAGGGCCCTCCGGGCCCGGATTCAAGAGAGTGGTCGTGAACGTCTTCTACGAGCAGACCATGCTCATCATCCTGATCCTCCTGGTCATCGTGATGACTATCGCGTCGAACAGCTTTCTCTCTCTCGGGAATCTCTTCAACGTGGTGCGCCAATTCTCCGTGCACGGGATAATGGCGGTCGGAATGACCATCGTTATAGTTGGCAAAGGCATGGATCTCTCTGCCGCTTCCATTCTGGCGCTGTGTGCCGTGGCCAACGTCCTGCTTCAGCCCTACGGGTATCTCGCCTCGATCGCCGGCTCCCTGGCCGTTGGAGCGGTCTGCGGCCTGCTGAACGGGTACCTGATCGCCAGGGTCAAGGCGAACTTCATCATCGTCACCCTGGGCACGCAGATCATTTTCACGGGGATCGCCCTCATCATCACCGGCGGGTGGGACATGAGGAGCAGGCCGGAGCCGGTGTTCCACTGGCTGGGGGAGGCAAGCATCCTGGGCGTCCCCGCGCTCGGTTGGTGCCTCGTGCTCATCATGGTGGGCTCCGGCGTGCTCCTGGCAAAGAGCATTGCGGGACGGCGGTTGTACGCCGTGGGCCTGAACGACCGCGCCGCCCGAGCCTCGGGGATCGATGATGTCCGGATCGTCCTGACAAGCTACGTGATCAACGGCCTGATATGCGGCGCCGCCTCCATCCTCCTCACATCCCGGCTTCCCCGCGTTCGTGTGGGAACTGCCTCGGACTACCTTTTCGACGTGATCACGATCGTTGTGCTGGGGGGAACGGCGCTCTCTGGAGGAGTCGGTGGAATCTATCGCACGGCCATCGGGCTCCTGATCTTCGCGATCATCAACAACGGCATGGCTCTTCTGCACCTGCCCTTCGAGTACCAGCAGCTGGTGAAAGGCGTCATTCTCATCCTGGCAGTGCTCTATGACGAGTTCAACAGGCGGAGAAGGTTGGGATAGCCGCATGAAAATAAAAGCCGCCCGGCTCATCGCCGACAGAAAACTCCTGGTCATTATCGTCGCGCTCATCGTCGTCCTATCCGCCGCGGACCGGAACTTCTTCACCCTGCTGACATTCGTGAGCCTCTTCGACCACATCGCAATCAACGGGGTCATGGCTGCCGGGATGACCATCCTGCTCATCAGCGGCTCCTTCGACCTCTCCATCGGCTCCGTGATGGCGATGACGGGGATCATCATTGTGCTCACGCAGCGCTTCGGGATGCCCGCTTCCATATTCATTGGCCTGGCCGCAGGAACGGCCGTCGGAGCGCTCAATGGGGCATTGGTGGTGAAGGGGAGGATCAACGCGTTCATCGTGACCCTGGGCTCGATGATCATCTTTCGGGGCCTGGGCCTTGCCATCACGAACAGCCACCCCGTCAAGGGGAGCATTGTCGCCTTCCAAGTGTTTAGCCAGGCGTCCCCCCTCGGAATCCCGCTGCCGGTCTTCTACCTGGCGCTGGTATACGCGGTGGTTTGGTACGTGCTCAGGTACACGAAGTTCGGGCGCAACGATTTCGCCATCGGCGGCAACCCCCTTTCCTCCCGTCTCGCCGGCATCCGCGTCGATCTCTACACCTTCCTGTACTTCGTGGCCTGCTCGTTCATGGCGGCGCTGGCCGGCATCATGCTGACCAGCCGCGTGAACACGGGGTCGGCGGTGTTCGGCGACCAGACGCCGATGCTCGTCATCGCCGCCGCGGTCCTGGGAGGCACGAGCCTGTTCGGGGGAAAGGGGACGGTCATCGGCACTATTCAGGGCGTTCTGATACTCGGGCTGATCGAGAGAGCGATGGTGATCTTCAACGTGGACACCAACTACCAGCTCTTGCTGCGAGGGACGATCATCATCGCGGTCATCGTCATCGATGCCCTCACCGCTCGGCGCCGGGATGGGGCCGCGGCGGCCGCAGGGTAGATGCAAGGCGGGCTTATCGGCTCGGAAAGGAGGTGGCGGGCAGGAGACTTTTCCAGAATTGCGGCTCGATCAAGAACGTGAAGAAGGTTTGGATCCAGAGACTTACAGGAGGAGTACATGAAAGCAGGAAGAATTCTTATCATCGTGTGCCTGGCGCTCGCCGTTGTCGCGGTGACTGCCGGGGCGCAGAAGAAGGTCACGATTGGGATCTCCATGCCCTTTGTCGAGGACAGCCCCTATTTCTTCCCTTACACCCAGGCGGTGAAGAAGGAAGCGGCGGCGCGTGGCTGGGACCTCATCATGACCGACGCGAAGACTGACCTGAACACCCAGGTGAACCAGATCGAAGACCTGGTGAGCAAGGGGCTGGACGGCCTGTTGATCGTGCCCCTTGACGCCGCGGGCATTGTTCCCGTCATCGACAAGATGTACACCCAGACCATGGGGAAGCTCCCCATGATCACCTCGAACGTCATGACAGATCCCCCGCAACTGAAGAGCCTCAGGGGGTTCGCGGGACCCAACAGCTACCTCGAGGGCAAGGCGATAGGCGAGTACTACGTGAATTACTTCAAGAATAAGGGCCTTACGAAAGTCTACTACTGCGAGGCGACGGGCACCGCCGGCTACTCCGCGTCAATTGACAGGAAGAGGGGCTTCGAGGACAGGGTAAGGGAGCTCGGGTGGGCGGACAAGTTCGTCCTCATGGAGCTGCAGCCCGGAAACTGGAACGCGGACACGGCCCAGAAGATCACGGAGAACTGGCTCACTACCTACGGTGACAAAATCCAGTTCATCTATTCCCAAAACGACGGGATGGCGCTCGGCATTGTAAAAGCTCTCCAGGATGCCGGCAAGAAGCCCGGGGACATCCTCACCAACGGGTGCGACGGCCAGATTGAGGCGGTGCAGCTTGTGCAGCAGGGCTGGATGCTCTTCACAGTGTTCCAATCACCCGCAACGGATGCGAAGACTGCCATGGATACCATGGCAAAGATCCTGAAGGGCCAGAAGGTGGACTACCTCACCTACATGGACACCCCCATCATCGACAAGTCGAACGCGGACAAGTACCTGCCCATCGTGACCGATATCTGGGGCATGAAGTAGGGGGCAGGTTCTGATCATTTTCGAACGCGGCCCGGCGCCCTCTGGAGCCGGACCGCTTCCTATCGTTGCGGAGGGGTCGTGAATACCCGAGAGAGGTTCCGGGAAGCGATGGCTTTCACGCCGGGCGTGCGGGCCGTAAAGTGGGAGTTCGGCTACTGGGGGCAGACTCTGGACACCTGGTACAGTGAGGGGTTGCCAAAAAGATCCTACCCCAAGATCCCGGAAGGAATCACGACTCCGACAGCCAGCCTCTACACACGCGCATGGACCCGGCTATGCGGCCAGACTCTCCCGAAGGGAATGCCGGTCATGGCAGGCGGCTTGTACTGGCCCACTCAGGGGTTCCCTCTGGATCAGGACGTGCGCGCGCGATTCGGTCTGGACGCCTCCCAGCGCCTCGTGGACGTGAACCTGCTTTTCCACCCGATGTTCGACGACCGGGTTTTTGTGGAGGACGAAAAGCGACTTGTTTATATGGACGTTGATGGGGTCAAGCGCATCCTTCTAAAAGAGCAGGCGACCATGCCCTCCGGGGCTGAATGGCCCATCACCGGCTGGAAGAGCT
>JBKQPS010000121.1:0-5211 GCA_052144915.1 Spirochaetia bacterium
GGAGATCATCTCCACGAATGACCTGTCCAAGCGGGTGGTGGTGGAGTATCACGACGAGATCGGGCAGCTGGCCCAGACTTTCAACCTCATGACGGAAAAGCTTGAGCAGGCTTATAAAGAGATCAAGGGATTCGCCTTCCAGGCCGTGCTCGCGCAGCGCCAGGAGAAGCGCACCCAGACGCTGTTCGGCAAGTTCGTGCCGGAGCATGTGCTGCACGAGCGGTTTGCCAATCCCGAGGAAAGCCTCGTGGGAGACAACCGGGTCCTGGCGGTGCTCTTCTCCGATATCCGGAGTTTCACAACGATCTCCGAAGGCATGAGCCCGGCCGACCTGGTCTACTCGCTCAATCGGTATTTCGAAAGTATGGTGGCCCCGATCATCGAGCAGAAGGGCATCGTGGACAAGTATATCGGCGATGCGATCAAGGCCTTTTTTGGTGCCAAGGCCGATGCGTCCCGAAGGGAGAACTACGCGTTGGCCGCTTTGCAGGCGGGCCTAGAGATGACGGAGCGCCTGGTTGCATTCAACGCGGAGCAGGCCGGCTCGGGCCGTCCGGAGTTCAGGAACGGCGTGGGGATATCGTACGGAGTGGTGACCATCGGCAACATGGGCACGGAAAAGCACAAGGAATACACGGTGATCGGTGAAACGGCTGATCTCGCCGAAAACCTGGAAAGCCTGACGAAAGAGTACAAGCAGCCCATGATTATATCGGAAAGCCTTTACCTGAAAGTGAAGGACGACCTTCCCTGCAGGCTCCTGGACTCTGTCCCCTGGAGAGGCGGACGCAGCGTGAAGATCTACACGGCGCGGCGTACGCTTGCGCCCCGGGAAAAAGAAGCGTGGGAAATGCTCAACCTCGCCATGACGGAGTACTTCGGCCGGAGCTTCGCCAAGGCAACCGGTTATTTTCGAGACGCCCTGAAAGCCCTGCCCGGTGACCACGCGGCGGCTATGCTTATGGAGCGCAGCACGCAGTTCCAGAAGTCTCCCTCGCCCTCCGATTGGAACGGTATGAAAGTGATGCAGGCCACATGAGCATCCGCTGGAAGATCGTGCTCATCGTCGTGCCCCTGCTCCTGGCCACGTTGCTTCTCACGGGGGTCAGCTCGTACTTCTCCGCCTCCAACGGGATCACGCGGGTGGCAAAGGACTTTCTGGGCTTCAAGGCGCAGGAGCTGCAGAACCAGGCGCAGAGCCAGTGGCAGCTTTTGGTGGACAACAATCTCACCGACAAGCCCGAGATGGTCAGCGCCACGCAGGCGGCGGTGGAGGGCTACGCGCGCAGCATCGTGCGCAGCGCCACGGAGCTGATCATCGCGGTGGGGGAAGACGGGACGATACGGATGAGCACCGCGGGCTCGGCGACGCCGACCTCGGCGGATTCCGCACCGACGGCCTCGGCGGATTCAGCGACGCCGATCACCTGGCAGGGAGGTGAGCAGGCGGTGGTGGCGGGGCTGGCCAAGGCGCGCAGCACGGACCTGGTGACGGTGAGCATCGGGGGCAGGGCGCGGGTGGCCAAGGGGTTCTGGTTCGAGCCGTTCGGGTGGTACCTGCTGGTCAGCGAGGAGCGGGCGGCGTTCTACGACCAGGTGACGCAGATCGCGGTGAGGACGGGGATCATCCTGGTGGGGGCGATTCTTGCGGGGGTGCTGCTGGTGCTGTTGTTTGCCGGCTACCTGACGAGGCCTTTGACGCGGGTGGTGGGCACGATGAAGGAGATCATCTCCACGAATGACCTGTCCAAGCGGGTGGTGGTGGAGTATCACGATGAGATCGGGCAGCTGGCCCAGACTTTCAACCTCATGGTCAACGGCCTCGAGCAGGCGTACAAGGAGATCAAGGGCTTCGCTCTGAAAGCAGCCGTTTCCCGGATGAAGGAGAAGAAGACCAAGGAGCTGTTCCAGGAGTACGTTCCCCAGGAAGTCATCGACGAGGTCATGAAGAACCAGGGCAAGGTCATTCCCGAGCAGGAGGTGCTGTGCATCATGTTCTCGCACATCACCAACTTCTCCGAGGTCGCCCTGCGCATTGCCCCCGACGAGCTGGTGCAGTCCCTGGAGCCCTACTTCAAGGCGATGGTAGACACTATCGAGAAGCGCGGCGGCATGGTCGACAAGTACATCACCGATGCGGTCATGGCTTTTTTTGGAGCGCCGGTGAGAAAAGATGACGACCCCTTGCGTTCCGTTCTGGCCGGTATCGACATGACCGAGGCGCTTCGGGAGTTCAATCGTCGGCGCGAAGCTTCCTCGCAAAAACCCTTCCACGTGAGTGTGGGAATCAACAGGGGCCTGGTCACCGTGGGGACGATCGGGACCGAAGACAAGATGAGCTATACGGTCATCGGAGACCCGGTGAACCTCGCTTCCCGCTTGAGCGGCCTGACGAGAGTCTACCGGCAGGACCTCCTCTTCTCGGAGAGTCTCCACCATTCGATCAAGGAAGCTCTTCCGTGCCGGCTTCTGGACTCCGTGGCGGTGAAGGGCCGAAAGCAGGGCGTGAAGATCTACACGGCCCGGCGCCGCCTCCAACCCGCGGAACAGGAAGGCTGGGAACAGCACAACCTTGGAATGGCGGAGTACTACGAGCGGAACTTCACCCAGGCCGCGGCGTATTTTCGCGGCGCGTTGAAGGCCCTTCCGGGCGACACTGCCGCGACCAGGCTGCTCGAGCGCAGCAGGAGCTACAGCAGGGAACCGCCGCCCGTCGAGTGGGACGGCGTGGAAGTTATGACCCGCAAATGACGATATTCTGACAGGGAGAATCAGGAATGCTCGGACTCCTGGACAAGGCGCGCAAGCTCAGGGATACACTCGGTTTCAGCACTGAAGGCCGCGAGGAGTTTGCGTTCGACCCGGACTCGGGCATCACGCGGGAAGAGCAGAAGGAGATCCGCCAGGAGATCGACAAGGTCGCCTCGAGCAGCAGGATGAAGGTGAGCCCCGAGATGTTCGCCGTGAAGGCGGCCAAGCAGGGCGTCCTTTTCCCCGTCCTCGTCAACGTGGGGGCCATCGTCGCCCTGGCCGCAGGGCTGGCCGTGCTGTATTTCCTTTTCCAGCGCGGTGAAACCCAGGCCTCGCACCAGGACACCGCCGCCATCACGGCGGAAGGCAAGCTCCTCGCGGAGGTGAAGAAAGAGTCCGAAGCGCGGCTGCAGGAAAAAAACCAGCAGATCGACCAGATCCAGGGCCGGCTCGCCGAGATCGACAAGCAGAGGCAGGACCTGCAGGCGAACATGGACGCAAAAGTGCAGGCCCGGGAAAGCCAGCTGCGCGCATCCATGACAGCGGAGCTCGATGCCGAGAGGGCGCGTTTGCAGAAGCAGGGTCTGTCCGAACAGGACATCCAGAAGAGGCTGACCGATCTGCAGGCCCAGCAGAACTCCCAGTTCAGCTCACAGCTTGCCGCCTTCAAGGCCCAGGCGGATGCGGACAGGAAGAAATCCGAATCGGCCCTGCAGGACCTCCGCTCCCAGTTCAACGCGGACCTCGCCAAGGCCAACGCGGACCGTCAGCAGGTCCTTGCGGACTCCCGCCAGCGGGAGGCGGACCTCCAGGCACAGCTCGCGCAGAAGACGCAGGAGCTGCAGAGCGCGCAGGCGCAGACCCAGCAGCAGCTCGCGGCGCTCACCTCGCAGAAGCAGCAGGAAGACCTGGTTTCCCAGCAGCTGGTCGGCCTGTACACGGTGGCGCAGTCCGACATCGCCGCGAAGAACTACCCCCGTGCCCTCACCAGCCTGCAGGCGATCAGCAGCTACGTCAACTCGACCGAGGTGGCCGTTCTGCCCGGCATCGCCCGGCGGCGGCCCGTGGACCTCTTCATCGTCGATTCTCTGACCAGCCTGGTGCAGGAGCAGATCGACAAGGGGAAAGTGGACACTGCTTCCCTGGTCGACGCCGCGAACACGATCACGCAAGTGCGCACCCTGGTGTCCAGCGCGGACGGCCTCCTGCGCGCCGGGAGGGTCGCTGACGCGGAAGCGGCGTACGGGCAGGCGCTCGCGGCGATTCCCGAGATCGGGAAAAGCTACGCGTATTTCACCACCAAGACGCGTAACTCCGAGGCCGCCCGGCAGGATGCCCTGCGTGCGGGCCTCTCGCGCGCAGAAAGCGCCTACGCCGCGGGGCGCTGGGCCGACATGCTCGCCGCCTATCGCGACGCGTTTGGGTACCTGCCGGAAAGCTCCGCGCGCCTCGCGACGACCCTGTCCAACATCGGCACCGGGGCCATGGCACTCAACGCGCAGAAGGCGCAGGCGGACCAGACACAGGCAGCCGCGCCCGCGCTCGCCCAGGCGAACACCTCGCTTCAACAGCACAGGTACGCGGATGCCGCGGGACAGTACCTCGCGGTCCTCCAGGGCTATCCGCAGAGCACGCAGGCCGGCCCGGCCGTGAAGGGGATCAACGACAGTATCGCCGCCCTCAGCGCCCAGGCCTCCTCGGACCTCAAGGGACAGTCCGACCAGGTGACGGCACTCAACGCGCAGCTCGCTTCCGTGCGCAAAGACATCTCCGACAGGACGACCGAGATCACGGGCATCAAGAAGAGCCTCATGGATCTCGTCGGGATGACCGGGGATCCCTCGAGCACGCCTACAGACGTGGTCATGAATGCTGTCACGAAGGGTTACGGCGGTCTCTCGGGCGCGCAGGGTGCATCGAAAGATGTCTCGGCGCGGCTGCTCCAGGCGCAAAGCAACGCGCAGGCCCTGCAGAAACAGGTCGACACCCTGAGCGCGGAGAACGCGCGCCTGCGGGGATATAGAGAAACTGGGCGATGACCCCTTGCACGAAGTGGGGGTAATGGATGAGGTCGCGGGCTTTGCCATGCGACCGGCATCGGCCGGTTCCGCTTCTTCGGCAACCTTGGGAAACTTGGTTCGCAGGATCAGCAGCGCCCAGCAAAAGATCACCGTGCCCAATACCAGATAAGGATGGACCACGCGCAGCGTCTCACCGCGCAGATAGGCGTCATAGGTGCCCGCCGCCTTCAGGGTTGCAACTTGCTGTGGGTTCAGTTCCACCCCGGAAAAAATGAAAATGGTTCCCACCAGGACACCGGTCACGGCGCCCACCGGGTTAAAGGACTGGGAGAAGTTGAGCCGCCGCTCCGAAGTTCGGGAGTCGCCCAACAATGCGATGAAGGAGTTCGCGCCAGTTTCCAAGAAGGACGCGCCGCTGGCGATGACAAACAGGGCAAAG
>JBKQPS010000122.1:0-43317 GCA_052144915.1 Spirochaetia bacterium
CAGTTCTCCGACGTCCCTTTTCGCAGTTGCGGCGCCGCCAGGTCTGTCCCCGACTTCGTTGCCCACGTATCTCTTCACGAAGCGGCCGGGGTCCTCCGCTCCACCTTTGGAAGATGGGGAACTTCTGCCGAAAGTCGGCGCTATTTGACAAAAGAGCGCCGAACACGTAGAATAAACCGAAATCATCGAAGTTGAGCGTTCGGACAGAGGCTCTTGCGGCCCGGTTGTGCCGTGGCTATAATTACAGGGATGAGGGGAATTCTCGAAGGCAAAGGGGCGCCATGAGTAACAACGAGATCGTTCCTGGATTTGACGATGAAAAAGATGACAGCCTCAAGATTCGCCTCCAGAAGATCGAGGACACCGAGGGGTGCCTCGTGCTCTATCTCACCGGATATATCGACACCTACAATTCCAACTATTTTCAGAAGCGCGTCGCCAAGGCCATCGAGTCGAGTTTCATCAAGCTCATCTTTCACTGCGCGGGGTTGAACTACGTGTCCAGCACGGGAATCGGTTCCTTTACCGCCTTTCTCAAGGCGGTGAAACCTCGCGGCGGGGACCTCGTGCTCCTGGAGATCCAGCCGAAGGTATATGAAGTCTTCCAGCTCCTCGGCTTTTCCCAGTTTTTCAACATCAAGGAGAACCTCGACGAGGCGGTCTCCTTCTTCGCCGCGCGGGGGGAAGAAGGCAAGGGGGCGATCTTTCCCCGCATATTCAAGTGCCCGATCTGCAGCAAGAAATTGAAAGCGTCCAAGGCCGGCAGATTCCGCTGCTCCGAATGCAAGACGATCCTCGCCATCGACAACGCGGGCCAGGTATTCCTCGGTTGAGGGAGACTCCGTGATCACCCGCGACAAGCTCGAGGGCTGCCTCGTGAAGCTTTCCCTGAGCTTCCACGAGGCCGGCCCCGGCACGTGGGTGGTGAGAGACAGGGAGCGGGGCCTGGAAAACCTCCTGGTCCAGCTGTCCGAGCCGCTGGTGATCCTCCGCATCCACGTCATGGAAGTTCCCCCGGCGGGGCGCGAGCGGTTTTTCGAAGAGCTTCTCCGCCTGAACGCGACGGACATGGTCCACGGCGCGTACGCGGTGGACGGAAAGAACGTTCTCATCATCGACACCCTGGAGGCGGAGACGATGGACCTGGAAGAGTTCGAGGCATCCATCGACGCCATCGGCCTCGCCCTTGCCCAGCACTACCGGCTCCTCTCCCGGTATCGCACGAAGAAATAGCAGGAGGAATCCATGGGGATTCTCGATCGGATACGCACGGTCCTCAAGGCCAACATCAACGCCCTCATCAGCAAGGCGGAAGACCCCGAGAAGATGCTCAACCAGCTGCTCATGGACATGAACGAGCAGCTCCTGGAAGCGAAGAAACAGGTCGCCATGTCCATCGCGGATGAGAAGAAGCTGGAACGCCAGGCGCTGGAGAACAAGGCGCAGGGCGAGGACTGGGAAAAGAAGGCGATGCTCGCCGTGAAGGCGGGAAAGGACGACCTCGCCAAGGAAGCGCTGCTGAGGAAGCAGGAATACGACGGCTACGCCGCGTCGTTCCAGAAGGAGTTCGAGGCTCAGCACGCCTCCGTCGAACAGCTGAAGGACGCCCTGCGGCAGCTGCAGACGAAGATCGAGGAAGCCAGCAGAAAGAAAAACCTCCTGATCGCGCGGGCCAAGCGCGCGGAAGCGCAGAAACAGATCCAGCAGACGATGGGCTCCCTTGCAGGCAACTCTTCCTTCGACACGTTCGACCGCATGGCGCAGAAGGTCGACCAAATCGAAGCGGAAGCCGACGCGATGAAAGAGCTGGGCGAAGTCACCGCGGACCAGAAGCTGGAGGACAAGTTCAAGGAGCTGGAGTCTTCCGACGCGAGCTCGGACAAGCTGCTGGAGGACCTGAAGGCCAAGATGGGCCAGATTGAAGACAAAGAAAAGAAGTGAAAGCCCGCCGACGATCAACCTCGTCGGCCTCGACCCTGTAGTGTCCGAAAGAATCCTCGCTTCCCTGGGGAGCACCTCGTTCCGTTTCGCCGCGACCGACGAGTCCCTGCCGGAAGACGAAGTTGACCTCTTCGTCGTCGGCGCCCGGAGCGTGGGCTGCCTTCCGCAGGGGGGAATCCCCGTCATCGCCCATGGCCCCGCGGGCCTGATGCGCAGCGCATTCCTCGGCGGGTGCGCCGACTACCTCCGGGATCCCTGGACGCCGGAGGAGCTCGCGCTGCGCGCCCAGTCGGCCATTGCCCGCGCGCACGCCTGTTTCGAGTTTCCGTGGGGCGAGGCGCGCCTGGAAGGGCACGGGCTGTGCACGCCGGGAGGGCGGGCGCCTCTCTCCCACCACGAGGCGCTCATCCTCCGCGCGCTCCTGCGCCAGCGGGGACGGCCGGTGCCGCGGGCGGCCCTCGCCTGCCTGCTGGGAAGCGGAGCCCTCCGGGGCGCGGGAAGCCGGCGCATCGACGTGCACGTTTCCGCCCTCCGCCGGCGGGTCCGTTCGGTGGTCCCGGAGGCGGGCAGGTTCATCGTCTGCGTCCGCGGCCAGGGCTACATGGTGCCGTGAGTGAGTTGATCACGCACACGGGCAATGGTAGGCTTCGCATCGGCGTGAAAGAGCCGCTGAAAGTTCCTTTCATTTTTCTTTTCATCCTCATCTGTACCACGTTCGTGTGCGCGGTGCTGGACATGCTGACCGCATGGGGCTTGTACGAATCCGCGGGACGCTTCACCCTCGCCGCCGCGGTGCAGAAGCTTCCCCGGAGCCTCTACGACGTGCTGATCCCCTCGGTCGTCCTCTCGATCGTCCTGCTCGGTTTCCGGCTGGCGCGCAGGCGGTTCTCCCGGTTCGTCGCGCTGTTCATCGTCCTGGCGGTCGGCTACCTCTGCCTCGCGAACGGCATGCTCCTGCTGCGGCCGCGTGCCGGTGCGTCCCCGGCGGCGGGAATATCCCCGGCGCAGTATTTTCCCCCGGCCACGTTCGTCCGCGTCGGGGAGCGGATGATCAACGTGCGTTCCGTCAGCGACACGCGCGCACGTGCCATCCTCGTGTACGACCCCTCGCGCAATGGGGCCCGGTTCACCGTCGCCGCGGAGGGAACGGCAGTGATCACTTCCGGCGCGGTGAAGCTCACCACCGCGGGCCCGATGGCGCAGTCGATCACCGGTACTGCCGATCTGCCGTGGACGAGTGTCTTCGCCGCGGACCGCTTCACCGCGCTGTTCCTCCGCGACGTGCGCACGCTGACCGCCGACTTTCAGAGGTTGCTGGTCACCTCGCGGGCCGAATTTTTGGCCTCCAGCTTCGCTCTGGTGTTCCTGTGCGCGGCGTCGCTCATGCTCCTTCGGATCACGCGCTGGCCGCTTCTGAACATCATGGTCCTGGGCATCGCCGTCCGGGGGTATTTTTCCCTGTACCACTTCCTCGCGGTGAGCTTCGCACCGCAACTGGCGCAGGCGGTGACGGATTCGTTCGTTGTCCGGATGTTCCCGCCCGCGGTGTTCATCTGCCTGGGGGTGATCTTCCTCCTCATGGATATCCTGTTCATCCCGGCCGACCGCTGGGTGAGCGAGCCAGCCCGATGAACAGGTCCCTGCTGTCCCGGATCATGCCGTTTCTCCTGGCATTCTACGCGCTTTCGTTTGCCGCTTTCTTCGTCTACGCGGTCGTGACATTCTCCGCCACGAGCTACCTCCCCGGTCTGCGATGGGAATACGCGATCACGCGCGCCTTCGTCCTGTTCATGGACTACCTGATCCCGGTCCACGCGGCGGCGGTGGCTGTCGCCGCCTCCCTCTCGTTCGACGCGGGGACGCCGAGGACCGCGGCGGCGGCCCGACCGTTCAGCAGGATCGCCTCCTCGACGCTGGTCGCCTTCCTCGTGCTCACCGCGGCGTACACGGCCCTCGCGGAGGGCGTGGCTCCCCGCGCGAGGAAACGGCTCGCGGACATGCAGTACCTGAGCAGGGTCGCACGGGAGTACGGGCGCGAAGCCGCCGCCGCGATGCAGGCCGAAGACTACCGAGGGGCCCTTGATGCGATCGACCACTACCTCGGCATAGACCCCGGCAACCCGCAGATGGCCGCGCAAAGGCTGATGGCGGTGTCGAAGGCGGCACGGCAGGCCGCACCTGCCCCGGCCATGAGCGCGGCGGGCCTCGACTCTTCCACGTCCTCGGCGAACGCGCAGGCCCTCGTGGAGAAAGCCCGGTTCTACGCCGCGCAAAAGGACTGGTTCTCGGCGCACTACTACGCCGAGGCGGCGGTCGCCCTGGACCCGCGCCGGGTGGACGCGCTGCGCATGGCCTCCGAAGCAAGCGGAATGCTCGCCGGCCTCACCCGCGAAGAAACGGACAAGAGGAGGGCCGCGCTCCTCCAGCGCAAGAAGGATGCGCTGCCGGAGCTGGAAAGCGGTGATGCACTGGGCGCCTACTACGCGTTCGTCGGGCTGTCGGCGGAAAATCCCCGGGACCCCGACATCGTGAACTACCTGGCGCAGGCGGCGGCCGCGGTGCGCCGGGCGGCGTTCTTCCTCGACGAGGCGCGGAGGGTCGAGACGCTGCCCGGCAGCCAGGGGATCCTGTTTCTCAACCGCTTCGACGCGGACGCCTCGGAGGCAGTCTCCATCGGGAAGATGGTGGAGCTCCCGGGGGGAGACGCGTACTTCTTCAACGTCGAGGCGGTGCACTACGACGCCGCGGGCACGGTCGCGTGGCATTTCACCGCCCCCTACGGTCGGCGGGACGGCGATTCGATCCTCATGCACGCGGTGGACCGCACGGACCCCCGGACCCAGCTTCTCCCCCTCTATATCCAGGGCACGCGGCCGGCCGCGGACCGCAACATCCTGCGGCTTCTCCCGCCGATGGACGAGGTGCACGCCCTGTCGCCGGTCGGGAGCACGCTGGACAGCATGAGCATCGGCGAGATGTGGCGTCTGCGGGGCCGGCTGGAATCCTTCGGCCTCGCGCGGCAGTCGCTCAGCGTGGAAATGACGATGCGGCTCGTCATGCCGTTCGCATTTCTGATCCTCTCGGTGCTGTGCACGGCAATGGGATGGTCCCTGCGGGTACGGGGAGGCGAGCGGTTCCCTGCCATGGGCATCGTTCTCCTGCCGCTGCTGCCCGTCGTGCTCGCCCTCCTGTCGCTGCTCTACCTGCATGCCCACCGGGTGATCGCGGGCTTCGCCGTCATCGGGTTCGGCCTGACCGCGGCGCTCATCGTGCTGGCCGCCCTGCAGGTCGTCCTGCTCGCCGTCTCCCTGGTCCTCCTCGCGGGGCAGTCGGGCAGATAGAACGGGTCACCGGATGCCGATCACGGGCAAGCTCCTGGGCGCTCTCATCGGTTCCATCGCCGGACCGCTGGGTACCCTCCTCGGGGGATTCATCGGGCACATGTTCGACCGCGCGTCGGAGGAGAGGCAGTTCCTCGGAACCGCCTCCGAGGCGAGGCTGGCCGCCGAGCGCGGATGGCCGGCCGGCGACCCGGTGTCCCAGGCCCAGGTCAATTTCCTCACCTGCCTGATCGGTCTCTCCATTTCAGTGGCGGACGCGGACGGCAGGGTCCGGGTCTCCCACGTCCAGGCGATGAAGGATTTCTTCCGCCGCAACTTCTCTTTCGGGGCCGGAGACCAGGAGCTGATCCAGCGGTTGATCGAGGAAATGTACCGCAACAGGCGCAGGATCGACGTGCTGGGCCTGTGCGGGTACTATGCCGCGGTATCGACCTTCGAGGGCAGGGTCCTCCTCCTCCGCCTGCTCTTCCAGATCGCGCGCGCCGATGCCGCGGGAGTGAGCAGGACAGAGGAGGATCTCATCGCGCGCATCGCGGCGGGCCTCGGTCTCGGGGAACAGGTGTTCCGGCAGGTGCGCGCCGAGTTCATGAGGGGATCGGGCCGGGCGTGGGAGGTTCTCGGGGTTTCGCCGGACGCCAGCGTCGAAGAAATCAAGGCCGCCTACCGCGCGCTCTCCCTCAAGAACCACCCCGATCGTGTCGCGAATCTCGGCGCGGAGTTCGTCAAGGTCGCCGAGGAAAGATTCAAGGCCATTCAGGAAGCGTACGACGACGTCCGAAGAGAAAAGGGGTTCTGAGAGAGAAGCCTCTCACGACGCGGACGGTTTTTCCGTGCCGAAAAAAGCAGGCCGGACCAGGTCGGATCGATCGCGCATACCTTGTGGTCCACGAGTCCCGCGGAAAGCCCGGCTCGCCGCACCTGGTCCTCCGAGGGCCCCGGAAAATCCGCGCGGGAAGCCCGAAGGGCGGACTTCTTCCGCCACGCGATCCACAGGGGCGTGCCGGCGGCAAGCCTGGATATGCGGCGAATCTCCCTGGCACAATCGGCGCTGCCGCGTGGAAACCAGATGACCAGCCCCGGACGCCCGCGCGTGCTTGCGCGAACCGTCGCCCCCTCGGGAAGCTCGCTGAGAGTATCCGCGAACCCGCGCGGCGCTCCAATGAGCGCGACCGCCATGCCGGGCCTGATTCCGAGCTTCTTCGACAGCGCGGTTCCCGAGTATCCCGCGGGCGTCACGGCGCGCATTCGCCGCTGCGCGAGATGCGCGCCCCCAGCGATTGCAGCCTCGGGGTGAGGTTCTCGTAGCCGCGCTCGATCTGGTAGACGTTCTGGATGCAGCTCCTGCCCTGGGCACACATCGCGGCGATCAGCATGGCCATGCCGGCACGCACATCGGGGGAGACGAGCTCAGAACCGGCCAACCGGGAGGGCCCGGTGACCACCGCGCGGTGGGGGTCGCAGAGGATGATCTTCGCGCCCATCCCGATCAGCTTGTCCACGTAGAACATGCGCGACTCGAACATCTTCTCGTGGATGAGCACCGTTCCTTCCGCCTGGGTGGCAACCACCAGCGCAATGCTGATGATGTCGGCGGGGAAACCCGGCCACGGGGCATCGTCGATCTTCGGGATCTGCCCGCCCATCGTGGGCACGACCTTCAGAGCCTGAACGGAAGGCACCCGTATCGTCTCCCCGGAGGTTTCCCACGTGATGCCCAGCTTCGAGAATCCCAGTTTCATCATGCGGAGGTTCTGCGGGCAGGCGTCCTCGATCTCGATGTCCCCCCGGGTGGCGGCCGCCAGCCCGATGAGGGATCCGACCTCCATGAAGTCGCTGCCGATCCGGAAATCCGTGCCCGAAAGACGCGCCGCACCCTCCACCGTCAGGATGTTCGAGCCGATCCCGGTGATTCGCGCCCCCATGGACACGAGCATCCGGCAGAGATCCTGGACGTGGGGCTCCGAGGCGGCGTTCTCGATCACGGTCGTCCCCTCCGCAAGGACGGCGGCCATGAGGGCGTTCTCCGTGGCCGTGACTGACGTCTCGTCGAGGAAGATCCCCGCGCCCTTCAGCTTGTTGGCCGAGAGCACGAAGAATGTCCCCTGCTCCACCCTCGTACCCAGCTCCATGAGGGCGAGAAAGTGCGTATCCAGGGGCCGGCGCCCGATGACATCGCCACCGGGCGGGGGCAGCAGGACGCGTCCTTTTCGCGCGAGGAGCGGTCCGGCCAGGAGGATCGAGGCCCGGATCTTCAGCGCGAGGTGGGGAGGGATTTCTTCCCGGGTGATGTCCAGGCACTGCAGCCGGTACTCGTTGTGCCCCAGCTTCTGCACGCTGGTCCCGAGGGTCTTGAGGATCTCGATCATCACGTGCACGTCTTCGATCTCGGGGAGATTCCTCAACACGACCGGCTGGTCCGTGAGCAGTGTAGCGGCCAGGCAGGGAAGCGCGGAGTTCTTGTTTCCGCTCGCCTTGATGCGGCCCTTCAGGGGAAACCCGCCTTCTATGAGGTACTGGTACGAGGGCATACGGTTATTATAGAAGGAGATGGCGCATGATCAAGCTTTCCGACTCCTTTACTTCCGGGGGCTTTTTCGCTACCTTCGAATCGCGCCTCGAATCGCAGTTGCGCCCGATCACAGGCAATCAAGGAGCAGGCAATGCTGAAGGAATCTGTGGAAACAGCCCTGGAGGAGATCCGGCCGGCCCTCCGTGCGGACGGAGGAGACGTGGAGCTCGTCGAGGTCACGGAAGACGGTGTCGTCAAGGTCAAGCTCACCGGCGCGTGCCACGGCTGTCCCATGGGACTGCAGACTCTGAAAATGGGCATCGAGACGCACCTGAAGCAGAAGGTTCCCGAGGTGAGCGAAGTCCTCGGGGTGTGATCGGCAGGGAAGGAAAGGAGATTCAGAATGGCGGAGCTGAAGGAGCTGTATCAGTCGGCGGATTGGAAGAAGGAAAAGCACGCGCCGGTCATCGAGGCGCCGGATTCGGTGAAGAAGGGCGCCGCGGTGTCCGTGACGGTGAGCGTCGGCAAGGGGATCGCCCATCCGAACACGACGCCGCACCACATCCGCTGGATCGAAGTGTTCTTCCAGCCCGAGGGATCGAAGTTCCCGTTCCAGGTGGCGCGGTGCGATTTCGCGGCACACGGGGAGTCACCCGACGGGCCGGACACGAGCACGGTATACACTTCCCCGAGCGTGCTGTGCACCTTCACGACCGAGAAGCCGGGAACGATCATGGCGTCCTCGTACTGCAACATTCACGGACTGTGGGGGAGCTCGAAAACACTGACACTCGCGTGAGGCGGGGAGGAGAGGATATGGACAAGCAGCTGGAGAAACTGTTCCAGGACCAGATCAAGAACGAGTGGTACTCCGCGTACCTGTACCTGTCGATGGCCGCGTACTTCGAGTCGGCGAATTTCGAGGGGTTCGCTCACTGGATGTACAAGCAGGCAGGCGAAGAGCAGGTGCACGGGAAGAAGATGTTCGACTTCCTTATCGACCGCGGGGTGAAGGTCGTCCTGCAGGCCATTGCCCAGCCCCCGGCGGATTTCGCCTCCCCGGCCGCGGTGTTCGAGATGAGCTACGAGCACGAGCAGAAAGTCACCGCGCTGATCAATGGCATTGCTGACCAGGCGGACAAGGTGAACGACCACCCCGCGAAGGTGTTCATCCAGTGGTTCATCACCGAGCAGGTGGAGGAGGAGAAGAACGCGTCGCGGATCCTCGACCTTCTGAAGAAGATCCCCCCCAATTCCGCCGGCATCTACCAGCTGGACCACCAGCTGGGCAAGCGCGAATAGAGCGCGGAAACACGGCTTTTTCGAAGGCCCCCGCATCCCGCGGGGGCCTTCGCGTCTCACTCTCCCTTGACACCCCCCACCTCGCCCCCTATCTTTGATTGATCATTTCACAGGAAAGGAGTGTGTATGAAGAAACTGTTCACGATGCTTCTCGTGCTCGGACTGGCGCTCACCGTTTCCACCGCCTGGGCGCAGAGCACTCTCGTGTACGGCACGACCGACAAGGTGAGCGACATGGACCCGGCCAGCGCCTACGACTTCCACACGTGGGAGATCTTCCAGAACGTCAGCTCGGGGCTGCTCGCCTACACGCCGGGCACGACGGACCTGGTTCCCGCGCTCGCCACCGGCTACACGGTCAATGCGAAGGGTGACGAATATACGTTCAAGCTCCGCAAGGGCGTGAAGTTCTCCAACGGCACCCCGTTCACCGCCGCGGCGGTGAAGTGGAGCATCGACAGGGTTGCGAAGCTCAACGGCGACCCGGCCGCGCTGGTGACCCAGTACGTGAAGTCCGTCGACGTCGTGGACGACTACACGGTGAAGTTCGTGCTTAACGGGCCCGTGTCCTACCTGCCCGCGCTCGTCGCCACACCCACCTACTTCCCGATGGATCCCAGCGTGTACCCGGCGGACAAGATCGTGAAGGACGTCGGCGAGCTGAACGGCGGGGAGATCGTCGCCCTCGGGCCCTACCGCCTCACCTCCTTCAAGCGGGACGAGGAAGCCGTCTTCGAGGCCAACCCCAACTACTGGGGCAAGGAGCCGAGCGTCAAGAAGATCATCATCCGCTACTTCGCGGACGCGACGACCATGAGGCTCGCCCTGGAGAAGGGTGAGGTCGACCTGACATTCAAGTCGATGAACCCCTCCGATGTCGCCGACCTGACGAAGAGCGGCAAGTACAACGCTTTCAAGGTCCCGGGTCCCCAGATCCGCTACCTCTGCTTCGAGACCTCGGAGAGCGTGTTCAAGGAGAAAGGGCTCCGCCAGGCGGTGGCAGCCCTCATCAATCGGCCCGAGATCAACCAGAAGGTATACCTCGGCCAGAACGCGCCCCTCTATTCCATGATCCCCATGGGCATGAGCTACCACACGGATGCCTTCAAGACCGCGTGGGGCGACGGCAACGTGGCGGCCGCGGAAAAGATCCTGAAGGGCCTCGGCTACACCAAGGACAAGCCTTTCGCGTTCGACCTGTGGTACACCCCGAGTCACTACGGTGATCCCGAGGTGAACATGGCCGAAGTCCTGAAGGCAGAGCTGGAGAAGACTCCCCTGATCAGCGTGACGATCAAGTCCGCCGAGTGGGCGACGTACAAGCAGCAGTGGAACCAAAAGCAGATGCCTGCTTACCTGCTGGGATGGTACCCCGACTACATCGACCCGGACGACTACACCTCGCCTTTCGCGCAGACCGAGGGGTCCAAGGGCATGGGCATCTACTGGGCGAACAAGGCCTGGGACGACCTCTTCATCCAGGAGCAGCAGACGACCAAGGACGCGGTGCGCAACGCTACCTTCGCGAAGCTGCAGAAGATGTGGACGGACGAAGTCATGACGGTGCCCATCTACCAGGGCAACCTGTACGTCTTCACGAAGAAAGGCGTATCCGGAGTCAAGATCGGACCCACACTTATCTTCAACTACGACCAGCTGAAGCTCGCTCCGTAAGGAAAGCATCCATCCGGGTCTCCCCCGCGGCGCGCGGCGTCGCGGTGAGCCCGGATCCCTTTTTCCCCCATGAGACACCTGGCAAGCTACGTCCTCACGCGTCTCCTCCTGGCCATCCCGATGATCTTCATCATGCTCACCGTCGTGTTCGTCGTCCTGCGCGTCATGCCCGGTGACCCGGTGAGCGCCATGCTCGGCGACCGAGCGCCGCTGCGAGTCATCGAGCAGAAAAAGCAGGAGCTGGGCCTCAACAAGCCCATCACGCTGCAGTACCTGGACTATCTCGGGAAGCTCGCGCGGCTGGACCTCGGCGACTCCATGATCTTCAAGCAGAGGGTGAGCCAGTCCATCGTGGAGAAGCTTCCCGCGACGATCGAACTGACCCTCTTCGGCCTCCTGGTGAGCCTCGCCCTGGGCATCCCCCTGGGCGCCTCGGCGGCGCGGCGGCGGCGGTCGAGCGGCGACTTCGGGATCCGCCTCTACGCGAATGTCGTGTACTGCATCCCCGTGTTCTGGATGGGCCTCCTCCTGCAGCTCTTCTTCGGCGTCTGGCTGGGTTGGTTTCCGATCTCGGGCCGCACCAGCCCGCGCGTGGAAGTTTCCGCGTTCTCGCGAACCGGGTTCTACATCGTGGACACCCTGCGGATCGGAAACATCGGAGCCTTCGGTGACGTGATGTGGCATCTCGTGCTGCCCGCCTTCACGCTCGGGATCGTGCTGTCGGGCATCTTCGTGCGGCTCACGCGCGCGAACATGCTGGACGTCCTGAAGAGCGACTACATCCTGGCCGCGCGCGCGCGCGGCGTCCCCGAGCGGCGGGTCGTGTACAACCACGGCCTGCGCAATGCCCTGATCTCGATCGTGACCATGCTCGGCCTGCAGTTCAGCCTGCTCCTCGCCGGGGCAATCCTCACGGAAAGCACCTTCTCGTGGCCCGGCATGGGCCGCCTGCTGCTGGAGCGGATCTACCTCCGCGACTACCCGACGATCCAGGGCGTCATCGTGGTGTACACGCTGATCGTGAGCGCCATGTCGCTCCTCGTGGACCTCCTGTACGCGGCGATCGACCCGAGAGTGAAGTACTAGGATGAGCACGCAGCCGGCAGGACCTCGGATCCCCGCGGCGAGCTTCTCTCCCGCCGGCGGCGTGGCGTCCGCCCTGCGCTGGTTCTCCCGCGCCCGGAAGAAATACGGCACCGAGTGGTGGATCATGATCGCGGGCGCGCTGGTCATCGCCCTGATCCTGACCATGACCGCCTTCCCGCACCTGTTCGCGCGCTTCGACCCGAATGACCAGAACGCGGGCGGCCAGATGACGGCGCCGAGCAGGGCGCACATCATGGGCACCGACAACCTCAGCCGCGACGTCTGGGCCCGCGTGGTCTACGGGGCGCGCACCATCCTCGGCGTCGCGATCGCCGCCGCCCTGCTGTCGGCGCTCATTGGGATCCCGCTGGGCCTCCTTTCGGGATTCGCCGGAGGGGTGTTCGACCGGGTCCTCTCGCTCGTCATGGACTCGGTGTATTCGTTCCCCGGGCTGATACTGGCCATCGCCTTCGCGGCCATGCTCGGGCCGGGAGTGATCAACATCACCCTCGCCGTGGCTGTCGTGTACATCCCCACGTACTTCCGTCTGGTGCGCGGGCAGACCCTCTCCATCAAGGAGGAAGTCTACGTGGAGGCGGCGCGGGCCATCGGCGCGCGGCGGGGGACCATCCTCCAGCGCTACGTCTTTCCGAACGTGATCGCCACCGTGGTGGTCGTGCTGTCGCTGAACATCGCGGACGCGATCATGACGGAGGCCGCCCTGTCCTACATCGGCCTCGGCCTGCCGGCGGGCATCCCCGACTGGGGCATGGACCTCTCCATGGGAAAGAAGTTCCTCCCCTCGGGCATCTGGTGGATGATCACCTTTCCCGGCCTCATGATCATGCTCCTGGCCCTGGGATTCACGATGCTCGGCGAAGGCCTCGCCGAGATCCTGAACCCCCGGCTGCTGGAGAGATAGCCGTGCCGCGCGCGGAAAAGCCCATCCTCGAGGTGCAGGACCTGTCCATCGCCTATCCCATTTCCATCGGCGTGGTGCGGGCGGTGGAGGGCGTTTCATTCACCCTGGACGACGGCGAAGCCCTCGGCCTGGTCGGGGAATCGGGATGCGGGAAATCGACGCTCGGGCTCTCGATCCTCAAGCTCCAGCGGCCGCCGGGCCGGGTGACACGCGGGAGGATCATGTACCGCGGGACCGATATCCTTTCCATGAGCGACCGGTCCCTTCTCAAGATGCGCGGGCAGAGCATCGCGATGATCTTCCAGAACCCTCTCACCTCGCTCAATCCGCTGTTCACGGTGGCGCATCACTTCCTGGAAACGATCCACTTCCACGATCCGTCCCTGCCGCGCGAGAAGGCCCTCGCGGGAGTGGAAAAGCTCCTGGAAACCCTCGGGATCGAGAAGAAACGGCTGAAGGAGTACCCCCACCAGCTCTCCGGGGGCATGCGCCAGCGGATCATGATCGGCCTCGCCCTCATCATGAATCCCGACATCATCATCGCCGACGAGCCCACCACCTCCCTGGACGTGATCGTGGAGGCGGGGTTCACCGACCTGCTCCTGGGCCTGCGCAGCCTCTACAAGCTTTCCATCATCCTGATCACGCACAACCTCGGCCTCGTGGCGGAGATCGCGGACAGGATCGCCGTGATGTACGCCGGGCGTCTCATGGAGGTCGCCTCCACGGAGGAGATCTTCTCCCGCCCTCTGCATCCCTACACGCAGGGGCTCATCGCCTGCGTGCCCAACATCCTCCTGGACCAGAAGGAGCTGGTCACGATGCCGGGAAGCCCGCCCGACCTCGTCGAAGCCCCCGCCGGATGCCCGTTTGCTCCGCGGTGCCCGAAGGTAATGCCGATCTGCCGGCAGAAGACCCCCGTCCTCCTCGCGCATGCCCCCGGGCATTCCGCCGCGTGCTGGCTGTACGGGAAAGGCTGAAGATGGCCACCCTCGTTTCGGCGACTGACCTCGTGAAGGAGTTCCCCCTGCGGGGAACCCTGTTCGATTTCATTTCCCCCCAGAGAAAACGCGTGCACGCCGTGGACCGGGTGAGCTTCTCCATCGATGAAGGCGAGGTTCTCGGGCTGGCCGGGGAGAGCGGATCGGGAAAATCCACCACGGGACGGCTCCTCCTGCGGCTCATCGAGCCGACTTCCGGCGCGGTGGAGTACCGCGGAAGGAACGTCACGAGCTTCTCCCCGCGCGAGCTGGAACGACTGCGGGAAAAGGCGCAGATCGTCTTCCAGGACCCCAACTCGTCGCTGAGCCCGCGCATGAGCGTGGGCCAGGCCATCACCCACCCGCTGCAGATCCACGGCATCGGAACGCCGGGGGAACGCCGGGAGCGGGTGCTGGATCTCATGGAGAAGGTGGGCCTTTCCCCCGCGGACTTCCTCTACAGGAAGTATCCACACCAGCTTTCCGGCGGCCAGAGCCAGCGCGTGGTCCTGGCCCGCGCACTGGTGACCCGGCCTGATTTTCTCGTCGCCGACGAGCCGATCGCCATGGCGGACGTGTCGGTGCGCGCCCTCATCCTGCAGCTCATGCGGCAGCTCAAGCAGGAGATGGGGCTCACGTACCTGTTCATCACGCACGACCTGGCCACCGCGAAGTACCTCTGCGACAGGATCGCCGTCATGTACCTCGGCCGGATCGTCGAAATCGCCTCGCGCGATGTCCTCTTTTCCCGCCCCCACCATCCCTACACGAAAGCACTGCTGGCCGCGGTCCCCGTGCCGGATCCGAAGTCGCGTCACGAAAAGAACCTGCCGAAAGGCGAGATCCCCAGCGCGATAGACCCGCCCCGCGGCTGCCATTTCCACCCGCGCTGCAAGTACGCGGTGGCGCGGTGCCAGGAAGCGCGGCCTCCGCTTCGCGAGATCACTCCGCGGCATTTCTCCGCCTGCATTCTCGACTGAGAAGGAGCGCACGGACATGAAAAAACGACGGCTCGGAAAAACCGACATCGAGATCACGCCGATCGGCCTAGGGTGCTGGCAGTTCTCGCAGGGCGCGGGCTTCATGGGGCGGATGTGGGATTCCCTGCCCGACAATGCGATCCGCGCCATCGTGGAAGCGGCGCTGACGGGCGGCATCAACTGGTTCGATACCGCGGAGGCGTACGGCAACGGGAGATCGGAGCAGAAGCTCGCGGAGGCGCTGGCGGCGCGTGACGTGCGGCCGGGCGCGGTGGTCATCGCCACGAAGTGGCAGCCGTTCTTCCGCAGCGCGAAATCCATCTCCGCCACGATCGATCGGAGGACCTCCTGCCTGGGCAGGTACCCCATCGACCTGTACCAGGTCCACAACCCCATGAGCTTCTCGCCGATTCCCGCCCAGATGAAGGAAATGGCGAAGCTCCTGCGCGCCGGCCGGATCCGCGCCGTGGGTGTGAGCAACTTCTCCGCGAAGCAGATGGAGGCCGCGCACGACGCGCTGGCCGCGGAAGGGATCGTGCTCGCCTCCAACCAGGTGCGGTTCAATCTCCTGCACCGGCACATCGAGCGCAACGGCGTCCTGGAGGCCGCGAAGAGACTTGGCGTCACGATCATCGCGTGGTCCCCCCTGGCCCAGGGGATCCTCACGGGACGGTTCCACGAGGATCCCGGGGCGATGCAGAAAGCATCGGGCCTCCGACGGATGATGAGCAGGCTCGGACCGGCGATGCTGGAAAGAACGCGGCCCCTCATCGAGGAGCTGCGCGCCATTGCCCGGGCGCACGGGGCACGTGTCTCCCAGGTGGCCCTCAGCTGGGAAGTGAGCTTTCACGGTGACGCGGTGGTGGCGATCCCCGGGGCATCCCGCCCGACCCAGGCGGAGGAGGCGGCCGCCGCCGGCGATCTCCGTCTCACCCCCCAGGAGCTCTCCCGGATCGACCTGCGCGCGCGCACCCGCTGAGACCCGCGGCGATGCAGGGCCTTCGCACGCGAGTCAGGGCCACGTTCTTTGCGAACTACTTCGTGCTCTTCGTCTCCTTCGGAATCCTCACCCCCTATCTCCAGCTCTTCCTGAAGGCGCGCGGCTTCCCGCCTTCGCGCATCGGGCTGCTCCTGGGCATTTTCGAGCTCGCCGGCATCGTCGGTCCGATCCTCGTCTCCCGCCTGGCCGATTCCCGCACCGCCTACCGGGCCCTGTTCGCCGGGTCCCTCGTGGTGTCGGTGATCGCGTTTCTTCCGCTGCAGCTCACGACGCTCTTTCCCCTCGTGGTGCTCTGCGCGGTCGTCATGGGTTTCTCGTACCGCTCGTCGTCGCCGCTCCTGGATTCCGCGGTGAGCCGGATCCTTCCCGACCCCCGCCGCCAGTACGGGCGTTTCCGGGTGGCGGGGAGCATCGGGTTCATCGTCACCTCCCTCGTCCTGCAGTTCGGCGGAATCGTGTCGGCTGACTCCTCGCTTTCGATTCTCGTCGCCTTCAGCGCCTCCGCGCTTCTCGCGGCGGGGGCGGCGGCGCTGCTTCCGCCTGTTCCCCGGACCGCGCCTTCACCGCACACCGCGGCGCCGGGCGGCCGGCACATCAGCGCCTTCGACCTCGGGTTCTGGGCAGTGATCGCGGTGATCTTTCTCGGGCGCTTCGGGATCGGCGCCTACTACTCCTTCTTCTCCCTGTACCTTCGCGACACCTTCGGCGGAACCGATGCGGTCAGCATGATGTGGGCTGTCGGGGCGCTCGCGGAGATCGCGCCGGTCTGGTTTTCGGGCCGGCTGATCGCCCGCTGGGGGCTTCGGTCGATGCTGGTGGTCTCCCTGGCGTCGATCAGCGTGCGGCTGATGCTCTTCGTGCTGGCGCCGTCACTCATCGGCATCGCCCTGGCGCAGCTCCTCCACGCCTTTACCTTCGGCACCTTCCACACCGCCGCGGTGGCATACGTCAACACGAAGATACCGGCCGAGCGGCGCGGCATGGGCATGGCGATCTACAATGCGATCGGCACGGGACTCGCCTCGTTTTGTGCCGCCGTGGCCGCCGGGTACATCGTGGAGGCACACGGGTACGTGGCGCTTTTCCTCTCTTTCGCCGCGGTTCCCCTCGGGGGCGTGCTGATCCTCGCGTGCTTCGGCAGGAGCCTGCTGCCCCGCCGCCCCACGCACGCCGGTTGAACCCGGGCGCGTCGCGCTGGTATCTTCGTTCCATGGAAACCGCGGCCCTCCTCAGGGAGCTCACGGAAGCGCGCGGTCCCTCCGGTTACGAGGAGGAGGTGCGGCGGATCATCCACGCGCGATTCGCCGCACACGCGCACGACGTTCGCATCGATTCCCTGGGCAACTGCATCGCGCGCATGCCCGGCAGCGATGACGTGCCGGCGGCCGCACGCGCATCGGGGCCTTCCTCGAAGGGCGCGCGGCCCGGCCTCATGATCACCGGGCACATGGACGAGATCGCCCTGATGGTCTTCCAGGTGGAGAAAGGTTTTCTTCGCATCGCGCAGGTCGGCGGTTTCGATCCGCGGGTCCTCTTCGCGCAGGAGGTGATCGTCCACGGGACGCGCGAGATCCCGGGCCTCGTGGTCAGCGTTCCTCCGCATTTCACCGACCCCGCGGACCGTGAGAAGCCCGTGGCGCTGGACAAGCTCTTCATCGACGTCGGCCTTCCGCCCCGGGAGGTGGACGCGCTGGTTCACGTCGGGGACCTGGTCACGCTGCGCGCGCGGTGGACGGAGCTTTCCGGCGGGTACGCCGCGTGCAAGTCCATGGATGACCGGGCCGGGGTGGCGGCCATCGTGCTCTGCCTCGAAGAGCTTTCGCAGCGCCGCCACGCCTGGGACGTGTACGCGGTAGCCACGGTGCAGGAAGAGGTGGGAAGCCACGGCGCGATGACGGGCGCTTTCGGCGTCGCACCAGTCGCGGCCGTGGCCCTCGACGTCACTTTCGGCATGCAGCACGGCCTGTCTGCCGCGGAGGCGGTCAAGATGGATGCGGGGCCGACCATTGCGATGGGCCCGAACTTCCACCCGCGCCTGTTCGACCGCCTGGTCGAAACGGCGAAGGCCATCGAGCTCCCCTACCAGGTGGAGCCGATTCCCGGACCCAGCGGCACCGACGCCTGGCACATCCAGGTGAGCAGGTCCGGTGTGCCCTGCGGCCTTGTCGGCATCCCCGTGCGCTACATGCACACCCCGGTGGAGACCGTCTGCCTGCGTGACGTGGAGCGGGCCGCACGGCTCCTGGCCGAGTTCGTCTGCCGCCTGCCGGTCGAGTTCGCCGAAACGCTGGAAACACGGGACGCCCTGGCCGGGGGGGAGAGCTGAGATGCTATTGAAGACGCTCTCCGAAGCGCACGGCATCTCGGGGCGTGAAGAGGAGGTCCGGGCGATCCTCCTCGCGCAGATCAGGAACCGGGTGGACGCCTGCCGCATCGACAGCATGGGCAATCTCATCGCCCTGAAGAAGGGCAGCGGCGCGTCAGCCCTGCGCGTGCTGGCCGCGGCGCACATGGACGAGGTCGGACTTCTCATCACCGCCGCGGAGGACTCGGGCATCCTGCGTTTCGCAAAGGTCGGCGCCATCGACGACCGTGTCCTCCCCGGGCGCGTGGTCCTGATCGGTCCGAAGAGGGTGCCGGGTGTCATCGGGGTGAAGCCCGTTCACCTGCTGGAAAAGGGGGAGCGTGACCGGGTGACCGAGAGCCGGCAGCTCGCCATCGACGTGGGCGCCGCGGGAAAAGGGGAAGCGGAAAAGCTCGCGCCGCGCGGCGAGTTCGCCCTGTTCGCCACGGAGTTCCGCGCGCTCTCGGATCCTTCGACCGGGAGGCCGACCGTGCAGGGGAAGGCTTTCGACGACAGGGCCGGCTGCGCGATCCTCGTCGATCTGCTCGCGGAGCGGTTTCCCTTCGACCTCGTGGCCGCGTTCACCGTCCAGGAGGAGGTGGGCCTGAGGGGCGCTCGGGTTGCCGCCTGGGCGGAGAAACCTGACGCCGCCGTGGTCCTGGAGTGCACGGGCGCCAACGAGGTGCCGACGCGCCGGGACACCAGCCCCTCGACCCGGCTGGGCGCGGGACCGGCAATCACGCTGCGGGACACGAGCTTCATCGCGGACGCCCGCCTGGTGGACCTGTTCCGCACGGCGGCGGAGGAGCGCGCGATCCCGCACCAGTACAAGCAGCCGAACATCGGCGGCACGGACGCGGGGAGCATTCACCGCGCGCGCGACGGCGTTCCTTCGGTGACGGTCGCCGTGCCCGCGCGCTACATCCATTCGCCCTGCGCGATCCTCGACCTCGCCGATTTCGACAATACCGCGGCCCTCGCGCGGGAGGCTCTGCACCGGCTGCCGCGCGCGTTTGCGCCATGAGGAGACGCACGTGAAAGAGTTGATCCGGACCCTCACTGAATGCTTCGGGCCGTCAGGGCACGAGGCGGGCGTGCGCGAGCTGATCAGGGCCGCGCTCCCCCGCGGCGTGGAAACGCGCGTCGATGCAATGGGCAATCTCATCGTGCACCGCACCGGTGCGGCGGGCGGGCGGAGGATCATGCTCGCGGCGCACATGGACGAGATCGGCATCGTCGTCACGCACGTCGACGCGAAGGGCTTCCTGAGGTTCGGGAGCGTGGGCGGGGTGCTGTCCCTGCCCCTCGCGGGGGGGCGCGTGCGGTTCGCGAAGGGCATCACCGGGGTGATCGGGCTGGAGAAGCTGGATGACTCCTCCCGTGTCCCGGCGCTGGAGAAGTTCTATATCGACGTCGGGGCGCCCGGCCCCGGCGACTGCCCGGTGCTCGTCGGGGACGTCGCGTGCTTCCACCGGAATTGCGAGGAGATGGGCGGGCGCATGGTGGCCAAGGCAATGGATGACCGGATCGGGTGCGCCGTCCTGCTGCAGACGATGAAGGAGCTCGCCCGCTCGCCGCACGACCTGTACTTCGTCTTCACGGTGCAGGAGGAGGTCGGCCTGCGCGGCGCGGGCACCTCGGGCTTCGGCGTGGAGCCCGAGATCGCCCTGGCCGTGGACGTCACCCTCACGGGCGACACCCCGGAATGCGCCCCCATGGCGGTGGCGCTGGGCGCCGGCCCGGCCATCAAGATCAAGGACGCCGGCATGCTCGCGCACCCCGGCGTGAAGGACTGGCTGCTGCGCACCGCGGAGGCCGGGGCCATCCCCTGCCAGCGCGAGGTGCTCGTGCGGGGCACGACGGACGCGAGCGCGATCCAGGTGTCCCGGGCCGGGGTGCCGGCAGGTTGCGTGTCGATTCCGACCCGCTACGTGCACTCGCCGTCGGAGGTCGTGGACTACGGGGACGCGGAGGCGGCCGTCCGGCTCCTCGTGCGCGCGCTGTCCGAACCGCTGGACATCGGGTAGCCGGCCGTGGCGCAGGAGCTGGAGGGACAGCGGGGACTGGACCCCCGCATCTTTTTCGCCATCGTGGAGGAGAGCCCCGCCTCCGTCCTCATCACCGATCCCCTGGGCAACATCGAGTACGTCAACGGGAAGTTCACGCGCCTCACCGGCTACACACGGGACGAGGTCACCGGGCGCAACCCGCGCCTCTTGAAGTCCGGCGTGCAGGGGCCCGAGGTGTACCGCGACCTCTGGAAGACGATCTGCGAGGGACGCGAATGGAGGGGCGAGCTGTGCAACCGCAAGAAGAACGGCGAGCTGTACTGGGAGCTGGCCGCCATCTCGGCGGTCCACGGCGCCGACGGCGGCATCGCCCACTTCCTCGGGATAAAAGAGGACATCACCGACAGGAAGAGCATGGAAGAGCTTCTTCGGCAGGCCACGGCGGCTGCCGAGGCGGCCAACCGGGCCAAGAGCCGTTTCCTCGCGGACATGAGCCATGAGCTTCGCACGCCGCTAAACTCGATTCTCGGGTTCGGCCAGCTCATGGAGCTGCAGGGAGCCGAGGGCCTTTCCGAGAAGCAGCGCGAGTACCTGCGCTGGATCCGCGAAGGCGGGGAGCATCTCCTGGACATGGTGAACGACGTTCTGGACCTCTCCAAGGTGGAAGCGGGGAAAGTGGAGCTGGAAAAATCCGACATCGAGCCCGGGCTCCTCGTGCGGCGCGTGCTGACCACGGTCCGCACCCTTGCGGCGAAGAAGCGCCTGCGCATCGAGCTCTCGATTCCCGACCGCCTGGGTGTCCTCGACGCGGACGAGGTGCGCATCAAGCAGGTCCTGTACAACCTGCTCTCCAACGCCATCAAGTTCACGCCCAGCGAGAAGCGCATCGGGGTGGAGGCGCGTTCCGAGGCCGGCACCCTCGTCCTCCGCGTCTGGGACGAGGGGATCGGCATCCCCCCGAGTGACCTTCCCCGCATGTTCGAGCCGTACGCCCAGTCGCGCTCCCGCAGGAGCGGGGAAGGCACGGGACTGGGACTGGCCATCGTGAAGCGCCTCGTGGAGCTGCACGAGGGCACCGTCTCCGTGCAGAGCACGGTGGACAAGGGCAGCAGCTTCACCGTGCGCATCCCCGGCCTGCACCCGCCGGTCGCCGCCATGGCGGCCGGACCGGCCGCCAGCCGCGCGGTGCGCGCTTCAGAAGAGGTGCCCGACCTCGCGGGGAAAACGGCCCTGGTGGTCGACGACAGCCCGGCAAACAGGACCCTCATGGAGCGGATCCTCGGCGCGTTCGGCTGCACCGTCGTCTCGGCAGCCAGCGGCGAGGAAGCCGTCCGCATCGCGGACACCTCCCCGTGCGACCTGGTCTTCATGGACATCCAGCTCCCCGGAATCAATGGGATCGAGGCGATGCGGAAGCTGCGCGAAAGGGGCGTGCGCGGGCCCTTCGTCGCCCTGACCGCATTCGCCATGAAGGGCGACCCCGAGCGCTTTCTCGCCGAGGGGTTCGACGGGTTCATCGCGAAACCCGTGCGCATCGCGGAAATCGTCTCGTTCCTGGAGGGTATCTGACATGCGGCAAATGGGAGTTGGCATCATCGGCTACGGTTTCATGGGGAAGGTCCACGCATTCGGCTACCGCAGCATTCCCTTCTACTATGACCCCCCGCCCGTGGAGGTCCGGCTGGTCGGCGTGGCCACCTCTTCTGCCCAGACCGCGGAAGCAGCCCGGACCCATGGAGGATTCGAGGTGGCCACCTCGGACTGGCGCGGCCTCATCGAGCGCAGGGACATCGCGATCATCGACGTCTGCTCGCCCAACACCCTGCACGCCGAACAGCTGAAGGCGGCCATGGCCGCGGGCAAGCACATCTACTGCGACAAGCCTCTCACCGTCACCCTGCAGGAAGCCGAAGCGGTGGGCGATGCAATGGAAGGCTGGACGGGCATCGGGCAGATGGCGCTTCACAACAGGTTTTTCTCGGGTGTTCTTCGGGCCCGGCAGCTCATCGAGGAGGGGTTCCTCGGCTCGCCGATCGGCTTCCGCGCGGTCTACCTGCATGCCGGCAGCGTCGACCCGTCCGCGCCGCTGAAGTGGAAGCTGCGCGCCTCCGAGGGCGGCGGGGTCCTCCGGGACCTGGGCTCGCACCTGCTGGACCTCGTGGACTGGCTGGCCGGACCGATCACGGAAGTCCGCGCGGACACCCGCATCCTCCACGCGACCCGGCCCGACGGCCGGGGCGGGGTGCGGGAGGTGGACGCGGAGGACCAGGTGATCATCAGCGCACGGCTGGCAGGCGGCGCGCTGGGAACGCTGGAAGCGTCCAAGATCGCCACGGGCGCGGAGGACGACCTCCGCGTCGAGATCAACGGCACCCGGGGCGCCATCCGCTTCGACGTCATGCAGCCTGATTTCGTGGAGATCTTCTCCCTTGCGGATGCCGGCATGCCGCTGGGCGGGACACGGGGGTGGAAGCGGGTCCCCGCCCTGCAACGTTACCCGGCGCCCGCGGGCTTTCCGTCGGCGCGGGCCACGTCGGGGTGGCTGCGGGGCCACATCCATTGCCAGTACTCGTTCCTCCGGGCGGTCGCCGAAGGCGGGACCGCGGACCCCTCGATTTCGCGCGGGATCGATGTGCAGCGGCTCATGGAAAGCGTGGAGAAATCCGTGAAAACCGGCGCATGGCAGGCGGTGCCGCGGGGCGCCTGACGGCAGGTCCGCCCGCGGAAGGGCCGCCCCGGGTTACTTCGAGTTGTCCAGGTCAGCCGGATCGATCGACCAGGTGAACTCCTTTTTCGATTTCGGATCGATGGTCATGTTGAACTTGTACTCGTCGTTGTTCTCGTCCACGGCCATGAGGTTGTACTTCACCTTCTCCCTGCCCACCGCCAGCACGAAGCTGTGAGAGTCCCCGTCCGCCACGGTGGTCTCCTCGTCCAGGAGATCCACTCCCCACGCGTCCGAGTCGCTGGGCGAGACGAAGAGGTATTGCACCTCGTGACCGGTGTTGTTGTCGATGTGGACCGTGGCCAGGGTGAAGTCCGGCGCCGCGGAGTCCAGGCTCCTGGGGGTGAGGTTCACGCTGGCTTCCGTGCCGTCCGTCAGTCGGAAATCGCGGACTTCGAACTTGTTCCCGCTCTCGTCGGTGGCCATGATGTCGAACGTGAACGACTTGTCGGGATAGTGCACGTAGTACCCGAGGCTCGCCCCGTCCTTCAGGAAATAGTCGGCGCCGATGATGTCGGGCCCCCAGTACCTGCTGTCCCCGGGGGAAAGAAAGATCATTTCTATCTTCCCGCCGGTCGAGTTCTGGAAAGTGATCTTGTTGAGCTCATCCGGGTTGAACGCGAACGCCGCGGCCGCGGAGGCCGCCGCGAAAACGACCACGGCCAGAATCATTCTGCGCATCACCCAAGTATAGCTCCGGGTGTGCGCGCAAGCAACGAAGGCCGCCCTTCCCGGAGCCGCCCGAGCCCGGCTACACTCCACGGGATGTCGGCAGGTCCGTTTCACGCGGTTCTTTTCGATTTCGACGGGACCCTCACCCACCCGGATGCCCTGGATTTTCCCGCGCTTCGGAGCGCCCTCGGGTGTCCCCCCGGCACGATGATCCTGGAATACATCGACGCGCTTCCCACGGAAGAGGAGCGGATGGCGCGAAGGAAGATACTGGCCGGCTTTGAGCTGGCCGCCGCGCGGGCGTCTATCCCGAATGACGGCGCGGAGGAGACGATCCGCATGATCCGCCGCCGCGGCATCGACATCGGAATCCTCACCCGCAACACGCGCGCCTCGGTCATGGAGTCCCTGAAGAACTTCCGTACCGTCACGGAGAGCGACTTCAAGGTCATCGTCACCCGCGAGAGCGCTGGACGGCCCAAACCCCACCCGGACGGCGTGCTCGACGCGGCGCGGCAGCTCCGCGTTGCGCCGCGGGAGATGCTCGTGGTCGGAGATTTCACGTTCGACATAGCGGCGGGAAGGGCGGCCGGGTCCCCGACGGTGCTCCTCACCAACGGGCGGACCCCGCCGCAGACGCGGATTCCCGGCATCGCGTCGCAGGACGCCACCCCCGACTTCACGATCGCGTCGCTCGGACAGCTCGCGGGAATACTGGGGCTTTAGTCCCCTGTCACGGTGACGACGACAGTGCGGCGCCGCGGCTTCACGTCGCATTCCAGGAGAAAGATCTGCTGCCACGTCCCCAGCAGCGGCTTCCCGGCGGAAACGGGCACGCTGACGGACTGCCCGAGAATGGTCGCCTGCAGGTGGGAATGCCCGTTGCCGTCGTGCCATGCCTGCTCGTGGCCGTACGTGCGCCGCGGTGGAATGAGCTGGTCAAGGATCTCGGGCAGGTCCCCCGCGAGACCGGGCTCCAGCTCGATGCCTCCCACGGCGGCAGTGCTGCCCACCACGGAGACGTGGACGATCCCGGTCGTGATGCCCGACCCCTCGACCAGACGCGACACTGCCGAGGTGAGGTCCTTGATGTCGCGATGACCCGAGGTCGAAAGCGTTATCTCTTTCTGCCACGTCACGGCGTGCGGCTCTCCCTGGCAGCCGTGTATCTGCCCAGCTCCCCCAGCGGAAGCTCGTAGACCAGAAAATCGTTCTCCTGCTCCCTGCTGGCAAGACCGCGGTCTGCGCTCCACTTCCTGAACCGCTCGCCGGGCGGCACGATCCATTCGATCTCGAGGGTCCCGCCCGCGTCGACCCCGGTTCCCGAAGTCCCGGCAAGGCGGCGGGCGGCATCGTCGAGCAGGGCGCCGGCGGTCTCGTCATCCACGGCGTCCAGAAAGACGACTCTCACCCCGATCCGCCCCGGCCGCCGCGCGATTATTCCGGCGCACAGCCCTGTGAGAGAACCTCCGCGCATGATCCCTCGGCATGCACCGGCAGCGGCATACCTCTGGACGAAGAGCGCCGGCGAATACGGGTACGCCCGCCATCCCTCGACGAGAAGGCCCTGCGTGTCCGTGAAATAGCTCGACCCTTCGAGGAAGTCGTTGATCAGGCGCTCGTCGCGGATCGTGGTCACCGCCGGGGCCCCGGCGAGCTCCGCCGGGGATCCCCGCCACGCCTTGACCGAGAGAACCGTGCGGACGCGGAAGCTCAGGTGTTCGCTGGTGGCGATCGACGCGTGATTCTTCACGTACGTCGCGAGGCGGATGGAGGTGAGGTCCTCCCGGGCCGCCAGGACCGAAAGGAAATGCGCGGTCACCTCGCGGCCGAGCCCCGTCTCGATGACGCGCGGATCCTTGCGCAGCCCCTCCAGCCACGCGTCGGTGTCGGTGAGAAACGTGAGCTTCGCGCAGCCCGCGAGACTGCCGCCCCGGAACACCGCGGCGAACTCCCCGCGCGCGTCCGCGACCCACTCGTCGAAGACTCCGGGGAGATAGTCGGACCCTTCCCAGATCCGCGAGGCGATTTCCACGAGGGCTGGCTTGTCTTCCGGCCGCATGCGCCGGATGGAAAACACGGGACTGCGCACGGGACGGCTCACCTGCCGCCCGGCTTCCGGGATCTGCCGATCCACGCGAGCATCAAGGTGTAGTCCGCCGGACCTTGCCGGCGGAAAGAGCCCAGCCGCGGCGAGCAGCTCGTGCAGTCCGTCACGACCCCGATCTCCTCCACGCCGGCCGCCCGCAGGATCCCGATGTTCGCGGCGCGAAGGTCCAGCCGAGGCTGCCCGCCTTTTTCGCGGCGGACGGTTCCCGGCCCGTGTTCGGCCGCAAAGAGCTCGGCCCTCTCCTCTGGCACCGCGTAGCAGCATGCGCCGATCCCCGGACCGATGACCACGGAGATCTCGGCTGGCCGGCAGCCGAACCGTGACGCCAGGAGAGCAAGCGCCTCCCGCACGATTCCGGTGCCCCGCCAGCCCGAGTGCACGATGCCGAAAGCCCCGGTCCGGCGGTCGGCGAGGAATATCGGCAGGCAGTCGGCAACCGTGACCGAGAGCACCGCATCCGGCCTTGTCGTGAGAAGGCCGTCGGCCTCGACGGCCGCAGCTTCCTCTGGCGGCTGCTCTTCGATGAGCTGGACCCGGCGGGAGTGAACCTGGCGAAGCCCGTACAGCCGGTCCCGTCGAATTCCCTGCCGGGCCAGGAGCGCCGACCTCGCGGGAAGGATCCCGTCCCGGGAGAGCGCCATGTCACCGGCAGCAGCCAGGGACACACCGGCAGAAATTCCCGGGATGACGGGGATTTCGCAGTGCAGCCCCCCGGGGGCGTCCTGAAGGGTCATGCCGCGCACCGGGCTCATGGACGAACGGCCTCCTTGTACAAGTCCCACGGCTGGAATAAAAATAGAACTGAACCATGCACAGAGTCTATCTCCTCGGTGAGCCCGAAAAATGAAGAGCGTGCTGGCGGTCCTTGCATTCCTCGCGCTGAGCCTTCCCCTCCCCGGCCAACCCGAGTATCTGGCGCAATCGGATGACCTGAACTTCGCCGGTGCCAACGCGGAAAGCACCCAGCTCCTCGCGGAAATGCTTCCCTCGGCGCAGACCGACCAGGAGCGCGCGCAGATCTACTGGCGCCTGTCGAGGAATACCATCATGGGCACCGACATCCGGCGCTACGCGGGGGAAACCTTTGATTCTCTCCTTCCCTTCTACAAGCGGGGGGAATCATACGCGGACAGCGCGATTGCCCGTGATCCGAAGAATCCCATGGGCTACTACCTGAAGGCGTGCAACATCGGGCGGCAGGTTCAGGCCCACGCGACTCTTTCCCTGGTGGAATCGATGCGCACGCTCCTGGTGACCGCCGCCGCGCTGGACCCGCAGCTGAGCGGTCCCTGGTATGTGCTCGGCCAGCTCTACGAGCAGGTCCCGGGGTGGCCGTTTTCCTTCGGGAACACGGCCGCGGCGGTGTCATTGGGCCGCAAGTCCCTCGATGCAGCCGCGTCGCAGGTCGCGGCGGGCGTTGAACGGGAGGTTCCGCTCGACTTCACGATTCAGCTCGCACGCCATCTGGCAAAGCGCAACTGGTCGAGCGAAAAGCGCGCGCGGGAGCAGGCACACGAGGCCTGGAGTTTCAACGCCGCCCGCGACCCGGTCCAGAAGGGCCTGTCCTACGAGGGGATCGTCCCGATCCTTCCGATTTCGGACCGCGACGAGGCGCGCGAGCTCTGCCGGCGCGTGATCACGGATCTCCGCGGCGTCCCCGGCAGGACCCTGGACCAGGAGCACGACCTGGCAAACGCCCGAAAGACGCTGGAGGATCTCGGCGGCTGACTGCGGCCGGCTTCGACCGCGGGAACCACACCCGCTTGACTAATTCGGAAACGAATATTATCATTATCGAATAATGCAGTTTCGAATGAATCGCGTACGGAGACTCCCATGAATGAGATGGGCCTGGTCGAGCTTTTCATGAATATCAACAGGAAGATCGGAAAGCGCCTTGCGCCTCTCGCGCAGAAAGAGGGACTGTCCCTCGGGGAGATGGTCGTTCTCTGGAAAACGCACCACGCCGGCGAACGGCGCGTGACCGTCCTCGCGGATGAGCTGGGCGTCGCCCCGAGCACGCTGACGGGCATGCTCGATCGGCTGGTGGAGAGCGGCTGGCTGGAACGCGACCGGGATCCCGACGACCGCCGCGCCGTGGTGATGAAGGGCACGGAGAAGCTCGGCGAGCTGATCCGCAATCTCAAGCACGCGAGCTCCCGCACAATGGAAAAGGCGTTCCGCAGCCTGCCGCAGAGCACCCGCGAGCGCCTGGGGTGCGACCTGGCGGCCGTGCTGGAGTGCCTCGGGCGGGAAGAGAGCGAGAAATGAGCGACGCGACCGGACCGAAGCTCGGCGAACGCGGAGCGGTCGTGGCACATGACGCGGAGCCGGAAGAGCGGCCGATGTCCCACTGGATCTCGCCGGTCCTCGTGGCTCTCATCGGCGCCTTCATGTCGATCCTGGACACGAGCATCGTCAACGTGGCCATTCCCACGATCATGAACGTGTTCAACATCGGTGCCTCCGAGGTGCAGTGGGTGAGCACGATCTACATGCTCGCCCTCGGCGTGGTCGTCCCTTTCTCGGGGTGGCTGGGCGACAGGATCGGCTTCAAGCGCCTGTACATGCTTTCCCTGGGCGTCTTTGTCGTCGGGTCGCTGCTGTGCGCAGTCGCCTGGGACTTCAACGCTCTGGTGGTCGCCCGGGTCGTCCAGGCCATCGGCGGCGGTATGATCATGCCGACGACCATGGCGATGATGTTCCGCATGGTCCCGCGCACCCAGTTCGGGAGCGCGATGGGCATCTTCGGCATCTCCATCCTGGTGGCCCCGGCCATCGGGCCCACGCTGGGCGGCTACCTCGTCGAGTATGTCGACTGGCGCTGGATCTTCACGATCAACCTGCCGGTGGGCGTGATCGGCATTCTCCTGTCCTTCTTTGTCCTGCCGGAGTTCCAATCGAAGCACCCGGGACGCCTGGATATCGCGGGCGGCGTCACCTCCGCGGGAGGGCTCTTCTGCCTGCTTCTTGCCCTCACCAAGGGGGCTGACTGGGGCTGGGACGCGGAGCAGACGATTCTCCTGTTTGCCGTGAGCTTCTTCGCCTTCGTGCTCTTCATCTGCCTGGAGCTCACGTCGGAGAATCCGCTTCTCGACCTCCGTGTGTTCAGGTACCGGTCATTCACCATGGCGAATCTCATGGTCATCGTCACGAACGTCGTCATGTTCTCCGGGCTCTTCTTTCTCCCGCTTTTCCTGCAGACCTTCCGCGGGCTGGGGGCGATGGAGACGGGGCTCCTGATGATGCCCGGGGCGCTCATCTCCGGGCTGATGATGCCCATCTCCGGCAGGCTGTTCGACAAGGTCGGCCCCCGGCCCCTCGCGCTCACGGGGATTTCCCTGCTGATCTTCATTTCCTGGCTCTTCCACTACCTGAATCTCGCCACCGCCACCGCGACGATCATCCTGTGGACGATGCTCCGGGGATTCGTGATGCCCCTGTCCATGATGCCGGCACAGACCGCGGCAATGGTGGAGATCCCCACCCAGCTGATCGGACGAGCCTCGGCGATCACGAACATCATCCAGAGGGTGTCCAGCTCCTTCGGGATCGCCGTGCTCACCGCGGTGCTCACCACGCGCCAGGCCCTTCACGGCGACTGGCTCGCGTGGACCGTCAACCCCGCGAATCCCGCGGCAATGGGCGCCCTGGCCCACGCCGGCGCGCTCATGGGGGGAGGGGCGAAGGGGCGCGGCGTCGCGCTCGCGTTTCTCCAGGGAATGACGACAAAGACGGCATTCGTCGACGCCATCGACGACGTGTTCATCATCACCGCGCTCATCACTGTCGTCGCCGTCATTCCTGCCTTCTTCCTGAAGAAGGGCAAGGTGGCCGCGGCGCGCGGAGGAGCGGTAGCCGAATAGCCGGGGGACGCTGCCCTCATACCACAAGGAAAGGACATCCATGTCACGAAAGAACATCATCCTCATCGTCATCGCCGTTGCCGTCGTGGCCATCGGGGCCATCGTGGGCTGGTACGCCTACGAGGGGGCCCGGTACGTGGGCACGGACGATGCGCGAGTGGCGGCGGACGTGGTCTCCGTCAGCCCTGAGATCCTCGGCAAGCTCCTGGAATGGCGCGTGAAGGAGGGCGACATGGTCGCCAAGGACGACGTGCTGGGCCGCCAGGACCTGGGCTCGGCTCTCACCTCCGGCGCCCTGAACCCGCAGGCCATGGGCTCTGTCGCCGGGGTCGTGGCGGAAAAGGCGGTGCTGAAGGCGCCCATCGCCGGCCAGGTGATCCTCTCCACCGGCGTCGTCGGTGAGCTCGCTTCTCCCGGGATGTCGCTGGCCGTGATCGCGGACACCGACAACCTCTATTTCAGCGCGAACATCAAGGAAGGAGACATCACGCGGGTGAAGATCGGCCAGCCGGTGGATGTCTCCGTGGATGCGTTTCAGAACAGGCAGTTCCACGGCCGCGTCCTCACGATCGGCCGCGCGACCTCCTCGACGTTTTCCCTGCTGCCGGCGCAGAACAGCGGCGGCAACTACACGAAAGTCGTCCAGGTCATTCCCATCAAGATCAGCATCCTGGATCAGGGCAACGCGCGGCTGATGGTCGGAATGAACGCGTCGATCAAGATCTCCGTCAATGAAACGGACAAGGAGTGAATGAATTGAAAGCTCGAACAGCACAGTGGGGCGCACTTGCCGCGGCCGCGGCCCTTTCGATCGGGCTCCTCGGATGCGCGCCGAAATATTCTCCGCGCGTCAGCGTGAAGACAGCGCAGGCGCACCCGGGGCGGATCGTGAGGACAGTCGAGTTCTCCGGGGTCCTCGTGCCCAATCACACGGTGAACATATTCGCGAAGCTGGCAGGCATTGCCACGGAGGTCACCGAAGACGTCGGGGACCGCGTGCGCAGCGGGCAGCTCCTCGTCCAGATCGACACCAAGGAGCTGAATGCCCAGCTCGCCGTCGCCGAGGCGGCGGCGCAGGGCGTCCGGGACCAGGCCGTGCAGGCGAAGAACGGCATGGAGACCGCGCGGCTGAACCTGGAGATGGCCCAGCGATCCTTCGACCGGACGAAGACCCTCCTGGACACCAAGGTGGTCACGCAGAGTCAGCTCGACGACGCGCAGACCAAGCTGGACCTGGCGAAGACGGCGTCCGACAACGCCGATCGCCAGTACCAGACGGTGACCGGCTCCTCGCTCGCCCAGGCGGAAGCCCAGGTGAACTTCATCAAGGTGCAGATCTCCAACAGCACGATCACCAGCCCCATCAGCGGGATCGTGACCAACCGCAACATCAACCCCGGGGAAATCACGTCGATGAACACACCCCTGCTCTCCATCGCCGACGTGGCCACCCTCAAGCTCCAGGGCAACGTGTCCCAGGAAGATGTCGTGCGCATTCCGGTGGGCGGCCGGGTGACCGTGGTCGTGGACGCCTTGTCGACGAACACCTACCCCGGCCAGGTGGAGCAGGTCGGCCCCATCGCCGCGGCCACCGGGCAGTACTTCCCGGTCGTGGTGAGCCTGAAGAACGACGGGAAGCTTCTCGCGGGCATGACGGCCAAGGCGTCCTTTACCTGGACGAGCGCCGACGGGATCATCATCCCGCTGAGCGCCGTGCAGGACAACCAGAACGGGCGGGCCAGTGTCTTCGTGCTGGCGGAGGGCCGGGTGCACGCGCGGAACGTCGTCCTGGGGTCCCGCAGCGATTCGGAAGTCCAGGTGGTCTCGGGGCTCTCCGCCTCTGATCCGGTGGCGATTTCCAACGTCAGCGCCCTGGCGGACGGGATGGAGGTGACCCAATGAGCGGGAGCTCGACGCGTGCGATGAGGGCGCGGGTCGTCTCGATCGCCGCGGCTCTGCTCCTGGTGTCATTCTCCGCGATTGCGGACGGCGCGGCGGGGGTGACCCTGACCCTGGACCAGGCGGTGTCGCGGGCGCGGACGAACCAGCCCCTGATCCAGCAGGCGCTGGCCGCGGTGGAGGCGGCGCGGGCCCGTGTGGGCGAATCACAGAGCGCCTACTACCCGTCGGTGAATGGAACGGCGTCGTACAACCGTCTTTCGGATCAGAGCTTCAGCCTGGCTGCCTTTCTTCCTCCCAGCCTGGTCGCGCAGTCCGGCCAGTACCAGGCGCTCCTCACCGGTCCCATCTCGCTCGTCCCTGTGAACAACTGGGACTTCGGCTTGAGCGTCAGCCAGGTGATCACCCAGTTCGGAAAAAGGGACGTCCAGGTCAAACTGGCGGAGAGCGGGCTGGCCGCGGCGCGAATCGGCGTGGACCAGGTGACGACGATGATTGCCTACCAGGCGGCCCAGGTCTTCTACACCGCGCTCTTTCTCCAGGAACAGGGCAAGGCGCTGGATGCGCAGTACGAAAACCTCCAGGAGCACCTGCAGGTGATCCTCGTGCGGGAGCAGATCGGCTCGGCCACCCGGCTGGACGATCTGAGCACGCAGGTGCGGATGGCGGCCCTCCAGAGTCAGCGCGTCGACAGCGAAAGCCAGTTCCAGAAGCAGATGATCGCGCTGCGGCAGCTTACCGGGCTCGCCCCGGCCGCCGAGATCGCGCTGAGCGGCAGCTTTGATCCCGGCGCTGCGCCTGCCGACGACGCGTCCCTGGTCCAGTCCGCGCTGATGAAAAGGACGGATCTGCGCCAGGCGGCCGAGGCTGAGAGCGCCGCGGAGCTGAACCAGCAGCTGGCGCAAATGGGGCCGCGGCCGACCGTCTCCGCCCATGCATCCGCCGGATACACGACCGGCATACTTCCCGCGATCAACACGCCGACTTTCAACTGGGTAGCCGGCGTGGAGGTGAGCGTCCCCGTCTTCCAGGGACTTCTCTGGGCGCGGTCGCAGGATGAGGCAGGGAAGAAACTGGAAAGCGCCAGGAAAAACACCTCCGCAGCGAGACTGAACGCGACGACGCAGGTGCTGCAGGCGGCGGCGGACGTGCGCACAGCGCGCCAGGAGGTCCAGATATCCGCGGGAGCGCTGGACCAGGCGCGCCAGATGGTGGACGTGGCGAAGGTGCAGTACGACATCGGCGTCATCAGCAACCTGGAGTACCTGGACGCGCAGACCTCGCTGGAAACGGCGAACGTCTCGAACCTCGCCGCGATGTACAAGGAAGTGTTGAGTGAATACGCGCTCCGCCAGGCTGTCGGGGAAACTCTGCAGAACTGAGCGGATGTGCCCCTGGCGGCACCGCGGCCCTGCCGGCCTGCCCTCCTTTGACGAAACGCCACGCCGTACGTACATTCGCGGGGGAGAGTCGGAATGGGAATGACGCGTGCCCTGGGCAGGTCGGGAATCCAGGTGAGCGCCCTCGGCATGGGCTGCTGGGCGATCGGCGGGCCCTTCTGGAACGGGGCAGCACCGCTGGGGTGGGGTGAGGTCGATGACGAGCAATCCGTGCGCGCCATCCATCGCGCGCGGGAGCTGGGCGTCACATTTTTCGACACGGCGAACGTGTACGGGGCGGGACACAGCGAGCGCGTGCTTGCGCGGGCGCTGAAGGGCAGCCGCGGCCAGATCGTGATCGCCACCAAGTTCAACAGGGTCTTCGACGAGGCCACGCGGCAGGTGACGGGCAGTGATTGCTCGCCGCCGGCCATCCGCGCGGCGTGCGAGGCCTCCCTGCGGAGGCTGGAAACGGACTACATCGACCTCTACCAGTTCCATGACGGCGGCTACCCGGCAGACCAGGCAGGCCCCGTGCGGGAAACACTGGAGGAGCTGGTCCGCGCCGGCAAGATCCGGGCGTACGGCTGGAGCACGGATTTCGCTGACAGAGCGCGGGTTTTTGCGGAGGGACCGAACTGCGCATCCATCCAGCTGCAGCTCAACGTTCTGGATGACAACCCGGAAGTGATCGCCGTCTGTGAGCGCAGCCGCCTGGCCGCCATCAACCGCGGCCCGCTCGCGATGGGCCTTTTGACCGACGCCTACGCCGCGGACACGAAGCCGGGGGCGGACGACGTGCGCGGTCGAAGGAGCCCGGAATGGATGAAGTATTTCAAGGACGGCAGGCCCAACCCGGAATGGCTACACAAGAGGGACGCGATCCGCGAGATCCTGACCGCCGAGGGAAGGACCGTCGCGCAGGGCGCGATCGGCTGGCTCTGGGCTCGAAGCATCTGCACCATTCCCATTCCGGGTTTCCGCACCGTGAAGCAAGTGGAAGACAATGCGGCCGCGCTGAACCGCGGAGCGCTCGGCGCGGAGCAGATGTTGGAGATCGCGAGAATCCTGGACAGGTAAGGCCGGAACGCCGGCAACCGGAGTCGCCGCCCGCACGGAACGCCGCGCCTCGAAGCTTAAACGAAATGTTATCACCGCTTCATCAGCCCTCTATGGAGGAAGAGGGCGGAGTCGACTATGTTTCTCTCCGAGATGTGCAAAATCAGTGGAGGCTCCGATTCCATGAAAAAACCTCTGCGGCTCCAGGTCCTCCTGGCGTTTTCCGCCGTCCTTGCCATGAACGCGCCGACCGGCGGCGCCCAGGAGGCGGCGGCGTCCGCGCCGGAGACCGTGACGCTGGACCAGGCGGTCGCCACGGCGCTGGCGAACGGCCCCGGCCTCAAGCTCAACACCTTCACTCTGGACACCGCCCGTACCCAGCTTGTACAGACTCAGGCGAAGAACGGGTTGTCCGTCGGAGAAACCGCTGACTACCTTCACCAGGGAACCCTGCCGACGGACGTTTCCTCACTCTCTCCCGCGGCCGTCGCGGCCGCAGCGGCAGCGAGCAAATCATCAGCGACGAGTGGCGAAGTCCTGCAGGGCGGCGTATCCGTCTCGGGGCCCGCGACGAGCGTCGGCCTCACGGCGCAGCACACCATCGCGGAAACCGTCGGGGAAGACCAGGTGAGCTCGGTCAGCCTCTCCGCAAGCCAGACACTCTACGACGGATATCCGGGCGGCAGGGCGAACGCGACCGTGCAGCAGGCGGACTACACGTACCGGTCCGCGCAGATCGCGTTTGATGCGGGCAGGAAGAGTCTCATCTACCAGGTGAAGCAGGCCTACTACACCCTGCTCGGGGATCAGAACACGGTCGTGGTGGACCAGGCCATCGTCAAACAGGCCGAGGAGAACCTGGCCTTCTACCAGGGCCTTTTCACGGCACAGCGGGCAACGTCCCTGGATGTGCTCGCCGTGCAGGTCACCCTCAGCCAGGCGCAGCTCAACCTGCGGACTGCACAGAACACGGTCCTCACCGATCGGAAAAACCTCTCCCTGGCAGTCGGATGGCCATTGGACAGGCAATATGCGGTTGCCGACAGTCCCCCGCCCGATCTGCCGGCGCTTCCGGAGGCAGAGGCATTGAAAACCGCGTATGCGAACCGTTCGGAGCTGGTGACCCTTCAATTGAACATCGCCGCCGCGAATGTCAACCTCGCCCTGCAGAAGAGCCAGAGCGCCCCGGTCGTTTCGATCAACGGCTCCCTCGGCGTGGGCCAGGATTGGACGGTCAACAACGCGGCCGGAGTCTTTACCGCGGGCCTCTCCATCGCGCTGCCTCCGATCTACGACGGCGGCCTGGTGGGAGCGCAGGTGCAGCAGGCCGTCGACCAGGTCGCCTCCTTGAAGGTCCAGCAGGACCAGCAGCAGCAGAGCATTACGATCGCGGTCCAGAATGCGCTCTTTGGCGTCACGGATGCACGGAACCGCCTGGACTGGGCGGGGGATAATCTGAAGCAGGCACAGGGACAATATGACCTGACAAAGGCGAAGTTCGCCGTCGGGCTGCAGACGACGCTGGACGTCCTGACGGCGTTCTCCGCGCTGTCGACCGCACAGGTCGGGCTCCAGCAGGCAAAGATCACGTATGTGCTTGCCGTGCTGAATCTGAACAACGTTATGGGTCTGTGAGGGAGTGCTGAAATGAAAACAGGACCGAAAATAATCATCATAGTTGGCGCCGTCTGCGTTGTTGCCGTTGGGGCATTTCTCATCGTGCGGCCGCTCTTTGCGCAGCGAGACGGCAT
This sequence comes from Spirochaetia bacterium, assembly GCA_052144915.1. Classification (GTDB taxonomy): domain Bacteria; phylum Spirochaetota; class Spirochaetia; order SZUA-6; family Fen-1364; genus Fen-1364. Next base: position 35,550 of record JBKQPS010000122.1, read on the forward strand.
CCACTACGTCACGCGCCCCGTCGGACGGTCCGATATCTCTGCGACGGTAAGCGAAACCGGGACGGTCAACCCGGTAAACACGGTCACCGTGGGAAGCGAGGTGTCTGGAACGATCAGGACCCTCGGCGTGGACTTCAACTCCCGGGTGCGCAAGGGGGAGGTCATGGCAACCCTGGACCCGACCACGTACCAGGCCGCGGTGGATTCCGCGCAGGCGAGCCTGAGCCTCGCGGAGGCAAACCTGAACAGCGCCCAGGTCAACGTCGGAAAGATGAAGGCGCTCTCCGACATGGCGAACCTGACCGTGCAGAGAGATGATCCGCTTCTCAAGCAGGGCCTGATCAACCAGAACCAGATGGACACGGACAACACCGCGGCGGTGGGCGCCACACAGGACTACCTTGCCTCGCAGGCGGCGGTGCACGTCGCGGAAGCCCAGGTGGGAGTGGCCAGGGCCCAGCTGGCGGAGGCACAGTACAACCTGAGCAAGACCGTCATCGAGAGCCCCATGGACGGGATCGTCATGGCGCGCAACGTGAGCATCGGGCAAACGGTGGCCGCCTCCTTGCAGACCCCGACGCTCTTCAGCCTCGCCACGAACTTGACGGACATGCAGGTCGACACCTCCGTGGACGAGGCAGACGCCGGCAGCGTGCAGGAAAAGGCGTCGGCCCGGTTCACGGTGACCGCCTATGGAAACGAGGAGTTCGCGGGGACGGTGCAGCAGGTTCGCATCAACCCGATCATCACGCAGAACGTCGTGACGTATGATGCGGTGGTGGCAGTCCACGACACTTCCGGTCGGCTCCTGCCGGGCATGACCGCCCAGGTGACCATCGACGTGGGCAAGCAGACGAATGTACTGTCCGTGCCCATCGCGGCAGTGCTCTATCGCCCGCTCCAGCCGCAGAGCGGAGGCACCGTGGGCTTCGGAGGCGGCTTCGGCGCCGGTGTAGTCCAGACGTCGGGCGGGGCTCCCGCCGGACAGGCGGTCGCGGGCGCCCCGGGATCCCAGGTCACCGTCTGGGTGCTGGTAGACGGCCGACCGACCCCGCGGCAGGTGGTGATCGGTCTGACCGACGGCAAGAACATCGAGATCAGGAGCGGCGACCTCCAAGAGGGCGACCTGGTCATCCTCGGGCAGCGCCGCGGCAGCGCCGGCAGGGGCGCGCCCGCGGGGAGCGCGACGGCAACCGCAGGCGGCACGACGGCAACCGCGGGGAGCGCGACGGGAACCGCGGGCACGACAGCGAGCGGCACGGCGGGCGCGGCTCCGGCAGGTGCGGGAGCGAATGGGAACCCGGCTGCGAGCGGCGCTCCCGGCAGGAGCAACGCGTCGCAGTCCGGCAAGGCTCAGGGCACGCGCGGCGCCCCCGGCGCGACGGACGCTTCGGGCCCGGTCAAGCCTCGTCGGACGCACAAGGCTCCCGGCGCGGCAGAAGACTCGAGCGGGACCAGCTCATCGGGCGCGAATGCCCCGGCGCAGGGCCAGTGATGGCAGACGCGGCACCGCTCATCGAGGTGAGGGACCTGACCAAGGTCTACGGAGAAGGGCCGTCGGCGGTCGAGGCGCTGAGGGGTGTCAGCCTGGCCGTGAACGCCGGCGAGTTCGTCGCGATCATGGGGCCGTCTGGCTCCGGCAAGTCCACGTTCATGCACCTCCTGGGGTGCCTAGACCGGCCCACCTCCGGATCGTACAGGCTTTCCGGCCAGGAGGTTTCCAACCTCACACGGGACCAGCTCGCCCTTGTCCGCAGCCGTCAGATCGGGTTCGTGTTCCAGAGCTTCAACCTGCTCTCACGCACGAGCGCGCTGGAGAACGTGGAGCTTCCCATGCTCTACGCGGGCATCGCACGGGATGAGCGGGACCGTCGGGCGCGCTCGCTGCTGGAACAGGTGGGACTTGGTTCGCGACTCGACCACCGGCCGAACGAGCTCTCCGGCGGCCAGCAGCAGCGTGTGGCCATCGCGCGGTCGCTTGCCAACGGAGTCCCCCTCCTGATGGCGGATGAGCCGACGGGAAACCTCGACAGCGCGAGCAGCGAAGAGATCATGACGCTGTTCCGCCATCTCAACAAGGAAAGCGGGATCACCGTGGTCGTCGTGACGCACGCCACGGACGTCGCGGCGTGGTCGGACCGGATCGTCACGTTCCGCGACGGCCTGATCATCGACGACCGCGCCGCGCAGGACGTGCTCGCAGCCCCGGTGCACGAGTTCCACGACCACGGTCACCTGCGGGAGGAGGTCTCCTCATGAGCCTGGCGGTTCTCCTGCGAACGGCATGGAATGCGCTGCGGCGCAACGTCAGCCGTTCCCTTCTGACGATGCTCGGGATCATCATCGGGGTCTGCGCCGTGATCGCCTCCATGGCAATCGGCGCCGGCGCCCAGGCCGCGGTCATGAAACAGATCGAAAGCCTGGGAGCCAACCTCATCGTCATCACCCCCGGCAGCATCACGACCGGCGGGGTTCAGCTTGGCAGCGGGTCCCGCACCACGCTCAAGCTCGAAGATGTCGCCGCCATTTCGCAGAACGTGCTGGACGTGTCCGGTGCCGCGCCGCTCTCCCAGACCAGCTCCCAGGTCATCGCAGGGGGGACCAACTGGTCCACCTCCATCGCGGGCACGACGCCCCCGTGGCTCAGCGTGCAGAACTGGACGATGGCGCAGGGGACGTTCTTCACGAGCGAAGACGTCCGCCGCGTGGCCAAGGTCGCCGTGCTGGGAAGCACCGTTGCCTCCAATCTCTTCCCCGCGGGCGGCGCCATCGGGAGCACTGTCATCATCAAGAGCGTTCCGTTCCGGGTGCTCGGCATCCTTGCCTCCAAGGGGCAGACGGGCTTCGGGCGTGACCAGGATGACCAGGTCGTCGTGCCCATCACCACTCACCAGGAACGGCTCACCGGGCAGACGTGGGTCAATGCCATCATGATCTCGGCCTCCGACCCGGACTCGGTGGCCGGAGTCATCGACGCCACGGAGCGCCTCCTGCGCCTCGTCCACCACCTCACCCCGGTCCAGGGTGATGACTTCACGATCCGCAACATCGCGAATGTCCAGCAGGTCAGGATCGCCACCGCCTCGACGCAGGCCCTCCTCCTCGCGGCCGTCGCGGTTGTATCCCTGATCGTCGGGGGAATCGGCATCATGAACATCATGCTGGTCTCCGTCACCGAGCGCACACGGGAGATCGGCCTCCGCATGGCGGTGGGCGGGCGTGGACGGGATATCCTCCTGCAGTTTCTCATCGAGGCACTCACCATGGCGAGCGCGGGCGGCTTGATCGGCGTGGGATTGGGAATCGGGATTTCAGTCCTGGTGTCGATGCTCGGTCACTGGCCGACGGTGATCACGGGCTTTTCGATCTTTTTGGGCTTCGTCTCAGCGGCTTTTACCGGGGTGGTCTTCGGGTACTACCCCGCGCGCCGGGCAGCTGCCCTGGATCCGATCGACGCCCTGCGCTACGAGTAGGGGGGCGCTCAGAGACCGGCCCGGGAAAGGAATTCACGGATCGCGTCGAGAAAAAACGTTCCGTACGCTTCGAGCTTTGTCTCACCGACGCCCGGGCAGCGGAGAAGCCCCGCGGCGTCGGTCGGCCTGCTGCGTGCCATCTCCCCCAGGGTCTTGTCGCTGAAGACCACGTGAGGGGGAACCCCCTTCGCCTCGGCAATGCGCTTTCGCGCCTGAAGTACACTCAACCACTCCATGTGCAAAAGCAGCATCGAAGGTGCCGTCATCAAAAGGCAAGTCGATTAAGTCAGCTACTAGAAATTTCACATTTTGAACCTTCTTGTCCTGTTGAAGTTGTTTGGCCCAATGGATATGTCTACTTTCAATATCGATTCCTATTACTTTTCCCGGAAAAACCAACTCCGCCAAGTCTAAAGTAATAGAACCTGGGCCACAGCCGCGCTTTGACAACAGCCCCGCAAACCCTACAGGTGGCGTTTCAGGCATCAAGTCCTGGTAGCAGCCCGACGTATCAATGGCAAAAATCCTCCAGCGATGCACTGTCGTCTTTTAATTCACCGACTACGCTCGGAACTGGCAGCACATACACAACCCAATCCGGAGACTACCCCAACTGGTTTCGCGTTATTATTGCGCCAACTGACAGCGCGGAGACAATTCAGGGAACACCTGTTGTCAGCCCGCCGGTGAATTGGCCCTGAGGAGGCTCTGCTTATCAAGCACAGTTTTTGGAATCTCCTTTCCACCCCAGGTTACCGGCATTATCTATATTCTGGCGAAGGGAGAGGTAATGAAGAAGAAGCGAATGGCTGTTGCAATCGCAGTCGCGTTGGTTACGGCGTCTGTAGTTCAGGCGCAAGCAAACGACTTCTTCCAACTTGTCGGCAATGGCACTGCACAACAGGTCCGAGCCGCGATCAAGAATGGCGCAGACGTGAACGCTCAAGACAAGGATGGGAAGACACCTTTGATGGTGGCCGTGCTCAATCCGAACGCTGATGTGATCGCTACGCTCTTGAATGCCGGTGCAAATGTCAACGCTCAGGAAAATGATGGTGGGACTGCCTTGATGTACGCTGCGATAAGCAACCCACCAGAGAGGATCGCACTGCTCTTGAAGGCCGGTGCAAATATCAATGCGCAAGAGCAAGACGGAGGGACCCCTCTGATTTGGGCAGCCTTATTCAACCAGAATCCCGAAGTGATACTCATGCTTTTGAAGGCGGGCGCAGATCCGAAGGCCAAAAGTAAAGAAGGAAAGACGGCCTACGACCTTGCGCTGAGCAACGCTGGGCTAAAAGGCACCGACGCTTTGAAGCAACTCGAAGATTCGTCAAAGTAGGAGACAGGGTTTTCAGGTAATGGGATTCACGTAGCACGCCATTTCATTGCTGTTGGCCGGTCACATGCAGGTAATTCTGTTCAGTCCGCGAGGAAGACTTACAAAGTCCTCTCCTGCGACTTCACTTCCTATATATACACAAAGCGAGAGCTCGGAGCGTCTCACAGCTGCCACTTGCCAAAAGGAACAAAGAAAATCCCCCCTTGTCGGCAGTAAGGCGGCGTCCTATAATCATCGAAGGGAGGCGGAAAGATGCTCCGTCAGGAGACCGTTTCTCAGTTCGAGACGATTCTCGTGGTGAGCGGGGCTCTCGCAGGAGAGGCCGTCGAAGAGTTTGGCCGGAAGTTAACTGAGTTGTGTGCTGGAAGGTTCAGCATAATCACACTGGACCTATCGCAGGTACCTTCGATGAACTCTGCCGCCATTGGCAAGCTTTTGACAATTCGAAAGCGACTGCTCGATCAGCAAACAAGCCTGCGCATTCAGGGCGTGAGCCCTGGGCTGTACGAACTGCTGCACATGATCAAACTCGACCAACTCTTCGATATCAGAAAGTAGTGGACCAGCCTTCCACGCCGCCATGCTGTTTTTCTGTTGTACGCCCTAGGTTTTGCACCCTACGAACTCAAGCTGATGATGGAGAAGTCTGGGCTTTCTGTTCCCGCGTTGAGACGATTTTTTGAGAATGCCTGATATTCACTGCAAGCACGCCACGACAAATGAGGAGCCTCTGAACCGTCGCGGCATGGTCACGATTATGACTTTTGCGTGCTCTACTCTGAAGTGACCGGTGGGATCCGAGTGCACTGATTCTAGTTGTTTGGACGATGGTCAATTTGACATGAGAGCACGATGAAGAGCAAAGTGATATGACTAGACGAATACCCAAAAAGGAGGCGCTGACCATGAGCATAATTACTGGTGCCCATTCGATCATCTACAGCAAAAAGCCAGAAGTCGACCGTGCATTCATGAGCGATGTGTTAAAGCTTCCTTACATTGGCTCGGGTGATGGATGGCTCATCTTCGGACTACCTCCTTGGCAAGCAGCCTTGCACGATTCTGCCAAGAACAATCTGGAAGAGTTCTACCTGATCACTGACGACATAAAAGCCCTGGTTACTGAGATGAAGAAGCACAAGGTGAATTGCAGTCCAGTTCAACGACAGCCGTGGGGACTGTTGACGAAGGTGAAGCTGCCTAGGGGAGGAAACTTGAAGGTTTTCTCCCACTTGCAGAAGGCTATTATCTTGCCAATCTTCTGCTTCCTGAGCTTTCGGCGTAGCCAGAGTGCTTTTCGTTGAAAAAGCGAGTTAAGAAAGGGTTCTTTTCACTGTCAGCAGATATCACGCTCAGTTCACCTTGCCGGAAGTCCCCATGCACTGGGAAAAAAATGACGACGTTTCGTCACGCTGTATACTTCTGCTTGAGCTTCTTAAGTATCGCATGAAGTTCCTCATGCCTGCTGAGGCCCATCACTTTTCGTTCGTGCTGTTCGAATGCGTCATATATTTGATCCAGCTGTGCAGCAGTAAGAACTCTCTCCGCCGTGGGGAAAAGAAATGTGTTCTCCCTTTCGATGTGTGCTTGGAGCAAACTTGAGTAATGTTTTGCCGCCTTGCTAAAGCTTTCGAGATCTTCCTTCTCTGAGACTGCCGCTTCCATTTCTCGTAAGAGTTCGCGTCCTCTCACGTGCTCGAACATCAAGATCCTTATTGAACTACGTTTGTCTGGAATCCCAGCTTTCACCAAAGCAGGAAAGAGAAATCCCTCTTCCTTGCCGTGATGGCACTTATCGGCGAATTGCTTCAGAAAGCCTATGAAATCATGGATATCCCTTCGCTCTACGTCCAAGCTTCGATCCAGACGGCCTGTAAGAGTGTCAAGAATCTGCAAACTTGAGAGAATTGCCTGATGCTCATTCTTCAGGTCTTCAATCACCTTTCCCATAGACAGCCCTCCATCATTACTGATTTGTATTATATCACAGTCTCTATGAATTGCTTAAAGGCACTTGCAGGGAAAAAGCTCTAGACTCTTTACATTCCTTTTTCGATGGACTAATATATTACCTGCACATGGAGGCATGAATTGGCAAAAGAAGAAAGATTGTTTGATGCAAAACAGGGCGCATATATGACCAGAATGGCTTTGGCATCGTTTCGGACAAGAGTAAGTAAGCTTAAGATAAAGGGAAAACGTGTCGGTGTGAAAGTTCTTTACACGCGGGCACAGTTGGAAGCAATCTACGCTGGAGTCCCCGCCAGGGAGACAACGGTTGCAACGCCAAAGAAGACGATCAAAGCAAGAAAGTCTAGCAAGCGCCCGATCAAGAAGATTGCCGGGAGAAGGGCGTAGCGCATGAATACATATGCAATCGAAATTCCGATCAGCTTGCGGGGGAAAAAACCGAATCTCATGAAAATACTCAATACCCTGCTCCTATAATAAGTGCTTCCGTCGTTCTTCTGGTAGGTTGTTTTGATGCCTATCAGCACATCACCAAAGAGAATAATGGTAATGTGAACATGTATTTCAAGATCGCAATGTCCAAAGCCTTTCTCAACATGGGTAATGCTTCTGGCGGTGCCAACAAAGAGCCCGTAGCTGATCCTTTCGCCGATTTTCAAGACAATCCTATCGTGACAGTCGCAAAAGGACTTGGCGCTACAATAACCGCAATTGACACAGAAACAGAATTTGGCGTGGCGATCCGAATGTCACTTGAGCTGAAGTCACCTGACGTACAAGAAGCTATGAGTTCTTAGGGAAGTCCATTGATCCCTCAGATTTCTGATGGCGGAATTACAATTTCCTTCCCAAGTCAAGGTTCTCCTACCAACCAAGATCAGAATAGCAAGGTAAGCGTCCGAGGAACCCCACCTGGCTGGCGTCAGGGCTGCACGGCGCGGAATGGAGCAAGCGCCAAGATCTCGCCTTCGGTTTGGGCGGA
>JBKQPS010000123.1:0-7840 GCA_052144915.1 Spirochaetia bacterium
CCGGATCCCGGTGACCCTATCGACATCCTCGGCAAGATCGGCGGATTCGAAATCGGGGGCATCGCCGGCCTGATCCTCGGCGCGGCGGAGAGCAGGGTGCCGGTCGTGATCGACGGAGTGATCTCAACAGCGGGAGCCGTGCTGGCGTGGATGATCGAGCCGCGCCTGGCGGACTTCATGTTTGCGGCACACAGGTCCGTCGAGCCCGCGCACGCGGCCATGCTCGACCTCCTTGGCCTCGCGCCGATCCTCGACCTGTCGATGAGGCTGGGGGAGGGCACCGGCTGCGCGCTGGCCATGCCGATCATCGAGGCGGGTGTAAAGGTGATCCGTGAAATGGCGACCTTCGCGGAGGCGGGAGTGAGCGGGCCGTGATCTTCCGCGGATTCTTCTCCGCGCTCGCGTTCCTCACCGTGATCCCGATACCGGACTTCCTCAAGAGCCGCCGGGAAAACGGGATGTTCTCCGGCTACCCGGCGGCGGGTCTCGCGATCGGCCTGCTGCTCGCGGCCGCAGCCGCGGGGGCAGCCTGGCTTTTTCCTCCCTTGGTCGCGGCCGTTCTCCTGGCCGCGGTCTCGGTCGTCCTCACGGGTGCCATCCACCTGGACGGCCTTGCCGACTGCGCCGATGCGTTCTACGGCCGGCGGGACAAGGCGGCCGTGCTCGCGATCCTGAAGGACCCGCGGATCGGAACCATGGGCGGCACCGCGGTCGGGCTCTCCCTGCTCGCGCGCGCCGCCTCATTCGCGTCGCTTCCCGCGGCAATCCTCATCCCCGCCCTGCCGGCCATGTCGATGTTCTCCCGCAGCATCGTGCTCCCGGCCATGCGGGTGCTTCCCTACGTGAGAGCCGAGTCCGGCATTATTTCCGCGGGTGCCACGCCGCGCCTGGCGGCGCTTCTTCTGGCGGCATTCGCGGTCGTTGTTGCCGCCGCGCTCCTGCCGATTCCGGTCGGCGCCTCGCTCATCGTGTGCGTTCTTTTCTGGAGGCTTTCATGGAAGAAGATCGGCGGCTGCGCGGGTGACGTGCTGGGAGCGACGATCGAGATCGGCGAGATCGTCTTTCTCCTGGCCCTCACGGCGCAGATGAAGGCAGCCCTTCCCTGGGGATTCTTGTTCGACCTGCGCGGCCCGGGTTCCTAGGGTTTCCCTGACGTCATTTTCCGCAGATCGCTGAAATCTCTACTCTCACGCCCTTGGGGAGTTTGCCTACCTGCATCGTTTCGCGCGCGGGCGCGCTTTCGCCCAGGTACCGACCATAGACCTCGTTGAATCTCGCAAAATCGTTCATGTCGACCAGGAAGCAGCTGCACTGCAAAACATTCGAAAAGCTCATATCGGCGGCCTTGAGCACAGCTTCGAGGTTCTTGAGCACGCGTTCCGTCTGCACGACAATGTCCCCATCGACGACAGCCCCGGTTCCGGGGTCGAGGGGAATTTGTCCCGATACGAACAGCAACCCCCCAAAGCGGATGGCTTGCGAATACGGGCCAATTGCCGCAGGGGCGTCCCTGGTGCGTATGATCTCCTTCATAGAAACCCCCTTAGGCGCGATACTATATTGGCAAAACTCGAGGGTCGCAACGGTCTGTGCTACCTACCGCCGTTGCCGCCCGCCCCGCGCAGGCCGGCCCGCCGCCTCCCCCTGCAGCACCAGCACTGTGAAGAACACGGACGCGATCACACACACCGACGCCGCGGCAAGAAACCCCGCCCCCACGCTGAGGGCGGTGATGATGAACCCCGCCACGAATGGGCCCGAGGAGTGACCGATGTCCATGATGGAGCTGAGGCCGCCCAGCGACGCCCCGATCTGCTCCGTCTTCACGACCCCCGCGACGTACGAGCTGGTAGCCACGGTGGAAATGGAGACGGCAAGCCCGAAGGCCATGCTCACCAGGGTGATGACGACGAATCCGCTCACGAAGGGTATCGTGGCAGTGGCTGCCGCCAGGAGAAATATCCCGGCCAGGATCTGGGTCCTGCGGTCGATCCTGTCGGCCAGCTTCCCGAACAGCGGCTTGGTGAGGGCAATGGAGAGGATCTGCAGGGAAAAGACCATGCCGATCTGGTACGCCGGGACGCCCAGGCCCGAAAGGTAGAGCGGAAGGTAGGTCTCCAGCACTCCGTAGGCGAAATAGGTCGCCATTTCCACCAGGGAGGTGCCGAGGAGCCTCCTGTTTCGCAGAAAGTCCGCGAGGCCGCGGGCGAAGTCCGACGGCGTGACCCGGGGCAGCCTTTCTCCGCCCGCCGCCGAAGGTTCATCGCCGGGCAGCCAGAGCACGAGGAACAGGGCGGGGATCGCCACCGCGAAGGCGGCCACGTACACGGACCGATAAGGGAGGGACCCGCCGAGGACGAGGAACCACGAGATGAGCGCGCCGCCGAGGAGGGGCGCCAGGGTTCGCCCGACGAGCGTCGCGGAGGAGTACACGCCCAGCTTCTCCCCCCGGGCGCCGGGATAGGCGCCGAGGATGAATGCCGAGGCCACGGGCACGAGGATGGCCGTGGCGACGCCGTGGAAGAACCGTATCGGGATGAACCAGAAGGGATTGCGCACGAGGAGGTACAGGAGAGGAGCGATCAGCTGAACGCCAGCCGCGGCCGTGAGAAGCCTCTTCTTTCCCCATCGGTCGGCGAGCACCCCGACCGGAAAGCTGAAGAGCACCCCCGCGAACGGGGAGATGGCGGCGATCAGGCCGATCACCGTCTCGCTGCCCGAGAGAGACTTCACGAACAGCGGGAGCACCGGGCTCTTGGACATCGTGGTGGACAGGGTCCCGAAAAAGCCCGCCAGGGAAAGGGCGCCGATCCCGCGGCGGACCCGATCCATCAGCTTCCCCGGGGAAAGGTCACGGTGAAGGTGGAGCCCGCATCCGGCCGGGACTGCACGACCACGCGGCCGTTGTACCCGGCGAGTACGCGCCGCACGGTGGCCAGGCCGAGCCCCGTGCCGGCAATGCCCGAGGTCTTGTGGTTCTTCACCCGGTAGAACTCCTGGAATATGCCGGTCTGCTCGGCGTCACTCATGCCGATGCCGGTGTCCACCACCGCAACCTCCCACGCCGGACCGGCCCCGGTGATGCGCACCGTGAGACTGCCCTTGTCGCGGTTGTACTTGATCCCGTTGGAAATGAGGTTCATGAAAATGCGGTCCAGGTCGCCGCGGTCCGCCATGACCATGCACGGGCCCGGCGGCGCTTCCAGCTGCATGCAGATGCGGCGCTTGTCCGCCTGGACCCTGAAAAACTCGATCTGGGAGGCGATCACCCGCGCAAGGTCCAGCGGCTCGATGGTGCGCTCGACCTTGCCGACGTCCCGGCTGTTGATGTAGAGCAGGTCCCGCACGAGGTCCAGCAGGGCCTCCCCGCGGATTTTGCAGCGCTCCAGCATCTCGCGGACCTTTGCCGCGTTATCGTCAAACATCCCGGTGAGGATGACGTTCAGGTAGTTGATGATCGCCGACAGGGGGCTCTTCAGCTCGTGGGCCACCATGGAAACGAACATGTTCTTGTCCTGCTCGGCTTTCCAGCTGTCGGTGACATCGCTGAGAATGACGATCGCCCCCCCGGCCTCGCCGTCGCGCAGGAGCGGGGAGATGCTGCCCTGGAGGCGCCTTTCGCCGCCATTGAGCTGGACGAGCCGGCACTCGGGACGGTCAGGGGCGGAGTCGATCACCGCCTCGATGGCGGCGGCGGTGTCGAGGTCCGGAAAGAGATCCGGCAGGTTCATGCCGTCGCGGAAATGGGTTCCCAGGAAATGCTCGGCGCGGGGATTCATGAGAACGGGCTCGCGGCGGATGTTGAGCACGACCACGCCTTCGTGCATCGAGTTGATCATCTGGTGCGAGAGGTTGCGCTCTCCCGCGAGCTCGGAGAGGTACTTCTCGCGCTCCTGGACCATCCGTCCCTGCTGCGCCGCCCTCTCCACCACGCAGATGAGGTTCTCCGGGCTGCTGGGCCTCACCAGGAAATCGAACGCACCCTGGCGCGTCACCTCCACGGCGGCCTCCACGGAAGCCCGCGCGGAGGTGATCACCACGACGGTCCGTCCGCCGAAACGCCGGATGATCTGCTCGGTGAGAGCGGACCCCTCCATGTCGGGCATGGACAGGGGCACGAGGGCGACCTCGGACGGTGACTCCGCGAGCAGCCGCAGGGCGCTCTCCCCGTCGGGGGCGATGCGCACGCGGCAGCCCCGGCGCTCCAGGATCCGGCGCAGCCCCTCGCGCATCCCCTCCTCGGCGTCGATCACGAGCACCCGGATGGGTTCCCGGTCGACACCGGCGAGGGAGGCCGCGGCTGCCGGGTCGCTCCGGAGCACGCGCACGGCGGGCCCGGACTCAGTCATGCGGCGCCCTGGCAGACAGGTACTGTTCGATCTTGCCCAGCAGGTGCTCGAGGGGGACCGGCTTGGTGAGCACCTCGTCCACTTTCATCCACTCGCGCCCGGGCGAGGACCCGGCGTCGAAGGTGAAGCCCATCTTCCTCGGGGCGGCCGTCTGCATCACGATGGGCACCCTTTCCAGGCCGGGGAGCTCCCGCACCTTCTTGCAGAACACGAACCCGGAATCGTAGTGCTCCATCATGAGATCGGCGATGATGATGTCGGGCGTCGATTCGCGCGCCCGGGTCATGCCTTCCTCGATGCTGAGTGCCGTCTGCACGGAGTAGCCGCGCTTTTCGAGAAACAGCCTCTGCCCTTCCAGGAGATCCGTATCGTCATCGACGATGAGTATTCGCGCCACAGCCACCCTCCTAAGCAGCGCCGTACACGGCGCATTCGCAGCGACGTATTCGGCGCATTCCGTTGAAACTCTACACGGGAACCACGGTTTGGTGAAGTTCCGCACTGCGACGTACTCGGCGCATTCCCGCGGCGTCCCCGGCGCACTCGCACCCGGAGCGCTATTTCGCCACCGCGCGGGGTTCGTAGCCCGTGTGCAGCAGCTCGTGCGCCTTGTGCGATCCCGGCTCCCCGAAAAACTCCTTGTACACCGCCGTGATGGCGGGGTTCTTGTACGACATGCGGACCGCGCGCGTCTTGTCCAGCGAGTAGACTGCCTGGACCCTCTTCTGCACCCGCTCGGGATCGTAGCCGAAGAGCTGCCCTCCGCCGCCGGCGCACCCCCCAGGGCAGGCCATGATCTCGATGAAGTCCCAGGGCGCGTTTCCCTGCTTCACCCTCTCGGCGATCTGCCGCGCGTTGCCGAGACGGTTCGCCACCGCGATGCGGATGGTCTTCCCGTCAAAGGTGACCGCGGCCTCCTTCACCCCGTTCATTCCGCGCACATCGTCGAAGTCCACCTTCTCCAGGTCCGCGCCGGTCAGGAGGTGGTAGGCGGTGCGCAGGGCTGACTCCATCACGCCCCCCGAGGCGGCAAAGATGTCACCCGAGCCCGTGGGCGCCCCGAAAGGCCGGTCGAACTCCTCCTCTTCCAGGCTGCCGAACTCGATGCCGAAGATCTGCATCATGCGGTGGAGCTGCCGGGTCGTGATCACCGCGTCCACGTCGGCGATGCCCGACTGGCTGGACAGCTCGGGCCGCTGGGCCTCGAACTTCTTGGCGGTGCACGGCATCACGGACACCACGAAGATGTCCTTGGGATCGATGTTCTGCTTCCGCGCGAGGTAGCTCTTGATCGTCGCGCCCATCATCTCCTGGGGAGACTTGCAGGAGGAGATGTTCGGCAGGAGCTCAGGGTAGTAGATCTCCGCGTACTTGACCCACGCCGGGCAGCAGGAAGTGAACAGCGGGAGCTTCTCGTTCTTCCTGATGCGGTTCACCAGCTCGGTTCCCTCCTCCATGATCGTGAGGTCAGCGGCGAAATCGGTGTCGAACACCTGGCGAAACCCCATGCGTCGAAGCGCCGCGGCCACTTTCCCCGTGACGTTGGTGCCCGGCGGAAGGCCGAAGAAATCCCCCAGGGACACGCGGATGGCGGGCGCCGCCTGGGCCACGAGGTATTTCTTCCCCTCCTGGAGGGTCTGCATCACCCTCTCCACGGCCCGCACCTCGTGCAGGGCGCCCGTCGGGCAGGCGAGGGTGCACTGCCCGCAGTTCACGCAGGTGGTTTCGCTGAGGTCCATCTCGAAGGGAGGCAGGACCATGGTGTCGAAACCGCGCCGCGTGAAATCGATCGCCGCCACGCCCTGGATCTCCTCGCAGATGCGCACACAGCGGCCGCAGAGAATGCACTTGTCGGGCTCCCGGATGATGGAGGGCGACGAGAAGTCGGTGTAATGGTGCCGTGTCTTGCCCTTGTAGGGCACCCGGTCGATGCCGTATTCCGAGGACAGGGACTGCAGCTCGCAGTAGCCGTTCTTGGGGCAGGTGAGGCAGTCGAAGGGGTGGCTCGCCAGCAGGAGCTGGATGATCGTGCGCCGCGCGTTGATCACCCGCGGGCTCCGCGTCTGCACTTCCATCCCTTCTTCCACGGGGAAGGCGCACGAGGGCACGAGGGCGGGCTTGCCCTTGACCTCGACGACGCACATCCGGCAGGCGCCGCTGGGAAAGACTTCCTTGATGTGGCACAGGGTGGGGATCTTCTCCCCTGCCGACAGCGCGGCGTCGAGGATCGACGTGCCGGGCGTGGCTTCTGTTTTCCTGTTGTTGATCGTCAGACTGACCATGACTCTGTCTCCTTCGACGGCGCCGGCTTCAATTCACGCTCACGGCGCTGAAGCGGCACAGGTCCTGGCAGGTGCCGCAGCGGATGCACTTCTCGTCCACGATGTAGTGCGCCTTCTTCTTCTCCCCGACGATGGCCGCCGTGGGGCATTTCTTCGCGCACAGGGTGCACCCCGTGCATGCGTTGGTGTCGATCGCGTAGGTGAGCAGGCCCTTGCACTGGTGCGCGGGGCACTTCCTGTCGTAGATGTGCGCCTCGTACTCCTTGCGAAAGAAGCGCAGGGTGGACAGCACGGGGTTGGGGGCGCTCTGCCCGAGGCCGCACAGGGAGGTGTCCTTGATGACCTGGGCAAGCCCCTCCATGTTCAGCACCCGGTTGAACCGCAGGAGGTTCTCCTCCTCGTCGGGCATCTTCGCGTACGGCGAGACGATGGAATCCAGGATCTCGAACAGCCTCTGGGTTCCCTCCCGGCAGGGGATGCACTTTCCGCAGGACTCCGAGGTGATGAAGGAGAGGAAGTAGCGCGCCATGTCCACCATGCACGTGTCCTCGTCCATGACCACCAGGCCGCCCGATCCCATGATCGCGCCCACCGACTTCAGCGACTCGTAGTCGATCCTGATGTCCAGGTGCTCGGCCGGGATGCACCCGCCCGAGGGTCCGCCAATCTGCACCGCCTTGAACGCCTTGCCGCCGGGGATGCCCCCGCCGATGTCGAAGACCACCTCCCGCAGGGTCATGCCCATGGGCACCTCGACGAGGCCGGCGTTGACCACCTTGCCGGTCAGGGCGAACACCTTGGTGCCCTTGGAGTTCTGCGTGCCCATGGCGGAAAAGCTCTCCGCGCCTTCCCGCATGATGTGGGAAACGTTCGCCATGGTCTCCACGTTGTTGACGATCGTCGGCTTCTGGAAGAGACCCTCGACGGACGGGAACGGCGGCCTTGGGCGCGGCATGCCGCGCCTGCCCTCCACGGAGGCCATGAGCGCCGTCTCCTCGCCGCAGACGAACGCGCCCGCGCCCATCTTGATGCGCAGCTTGAAAACGAATCCCGGGCCGACCGGCTAGCAACTTCGCCACGAAGCTGCTTTTGGGGACGTCCGAGGGGATCAGCAAGCTGCGCGGCCGGGCGTACCCCTACGGGGCGGGTTACCTGGTCCCGACCTTCCACCCCTCGGCTGCGCTTCGGGGAGGGGGTAGCGTCGTGGCG
>JBKQPS010000124.1:0-3416 GCA_052144915.1 Spirochaetia bacterium
CAGAAGCGAGCGTTCGGTGGTAGATGTGCGTCCTTTTATCATCATCGGTTTAAACCGGCGGAGAAACCCGCCTAACCACGCACTGAAGCCTCGTGGCTTGCGGCGGGTTCAAACGGTCAGGCGTTGACGACGGCAGGCCATTTCCGCTTGGATTTCTTGTCCCATCATCTTTCACGTTCTAGGTTTGATCGGGGCCCTGTCCGGCTTCCATGAACTCGAAGCGGAGGGGTTTGATGAGAGCTGTTCTCGCAGCAGTCGGTTCAGTCACGGTCGTGGTGTCGTTGATCGGATGCGGCGGGGAGGGCAACCCCGGCGTCGTCCCAGGGAGCACGGACACGAAGGCGACTCGGGACTTCATCAATAAGCCCGTCAATCCCCAGTCCGCGACCAAGTGGGGGAGAGCGGCCGCGAAGAAGGGCCAGCTCCCGCCCCAGCCACCCAAGTAACGCGCGCGTGGTCCGCGCCATCTTCTCGTTTGATCCATTTTCGATTCACGGTCGAGCACGCGAGCCGCTGGGCCGGGACTCTAAATGACTGGGCTCGCCCGTCGATCGATCGGCCTTTTTCCCCTACTCATCAATTCTCTCTGAACCTGAGGAGCCCTCCACGATGGAACACACACGCTCCCGTGCCCAGGCACGCGGCTTCACCCTCATCGAGTTGCTCGTCGTCATCGCCATTATCGCTGTCCTCATCTCCCTCCTGCTGCCCGCGATCCAGTCGGCTCGCGAAGCCGCGCGACGGCTCCAATGCACCAACAACCTCAAGCAGATCGGCCTGGCCGTCCACAATTACATGGACGCCTACGGCGTCATGCCCCAAGGGGGCTACTTCAACCCGTCCGATCCGAACCTTTCATGGATGCACGGTTGCCTGATCGGGCTCTGTCCCTTCATGGAACAAAGCAACATTTACAACGCGTTTAACTCCAGCCTCCGCTATTACGAGTTCCCTGACAACGACACGATCATGGCGGCCAAGATCTCGACGCTCTGGTGCCCGAGCGACCCCGACATCCAGCAGGGGAACAACTATTTTACTCAGAACGCTCCTTGGGACTTGCCTGCGTTCGCGCCGCCTCGGTCGCCATTCTACGTCGGTTTGACCAACTACCGTGCCAACGCGGGGCCGTGGCCGAACCCGCCTCGAGGCGTCAATCCGCAGACCGACCCCAACTTCGCAGCGGCCAAGGCCAACGCCCTGGGGGTCATCTTCATGACGAGCGCAACGACCATCGCCTCGATCACCGACGGCACCAGCAACACCTTCCTCTTCGGAGAGGGTTTCTTCGGTCGCTTGACCCAAGACGAGCAGAACAACTGGCACTGGTGGATCGCCGGCAACTACGGAGACACGATCCAGACGACGACCTACCCACCCAATCCGCAGGTGAACCTGAATCTCGGCGATCCGGTAGCCTTCCCCAACGGGGCGGGGATCGTGATCATCTCGGCGACCAGCAACCATCCCGGCGGTGTCAATTTCGCATTCTGCGACGGTTCGGTCCGGTTCATCAAGAACTCGATCAACTCCTGGGGGACAACCACCTACGTCGATTCGAACGGCTTCACACTCCCTGTTGGATTGACGTATAATCTGGCAACTTACCTTTACACCACGACCACTCAGTGGGGAGTGTACCAGGCCCTCTCGACTCGGGCTAGCGGCGAAGTGATCAGTGCCGACCAGTACTGAGGTACCCGAGCTGGGCGGAGAGCGACTCCAGGCTCAACTCGCCATGTACCGCCCGGCTCGAAGCGATCACCGTCGGAGGCTTTGAGGCGGGTTTGTTTGCTACTGTGGTGTGCGCAGATCGCCGTTGGGGTGATGAGCATACTGGCATAACAAGTGGGGAGGGGCGGGAGTGAAGAGACGTACGTTTTTCCGAACCCTGGGCGCCGGATTGGCGGTTTACCCTGGTGTGGCCGGTGCGGTCGCGCTCGCGGAAGAGAGCCTGAGGCGCCTCCGGGACGATCTGAAGACCTCCCATGACGAAGCCGCCCTCTGGTCCCGGGTTCGTGTGGAGTTCGCCCTCAACCCCAGCCTGGTGCACCTCAACACCGGCACGCTGGGCGCCACGCCTCGCAAAGTGATCGACGCCATTTCTGCCTGGATGTACGAGATTGAAGGCGACCCGGCCTCGAACGTTTTCGGAGCCCTGGGGGGCAGGATGGAAGAGGTTCGCGCCAAGGCTGCGGAATTCCTCGGTGCCCGCCTCGACGAGATTGCCCTGACCGAGAACACCACCTCGGGCATGAATGCGGTCGCTCAAGGTCTGCGCCAGAGTCTCAGGCCCGGAGACGAGATCCTCACAACCAGCCACGAGCACCCCGGAGGTTCGGTCTGCTGGGAATACCTGGCCAAGACCCAGGGAGTGAAGATCATCCAGATCCCCATGCCCGCTCCCGTGAGTGACACGGCCCAGATCCTCCGGTTGGTCAGCGACCACATCACTCCGCGCACTCGCGTCTGCAGTTTCAGCCATGTGGAGACAATCACCGGTCTTCAAATGCCTCTGGCCGAGATCGCCGCGATCACTCGCCCCCGAGAGATCCTGCTGGTTTGCGACGGTGCCCAGGCGCCCGGAATGCTCCGGATCGACGTCAAGGCCCTGGGCGTGGACACCTATGCGTCCAGCAGCCACAAGTGGATGCTCGCCCCCAAGGGGAGCGGCCTGCTCTACATTCGCAAGGAGGCCCAGGAGCGGATTCAGCCGCTTGTCCTTTCCACGGGATACAACGCCTATACGGCGGCTTCCGGCACCCGCAACATCGCGCAGATTCTGGGCCATGGCCTGACCATGGATTTCCACAACGCCATCGGCCGCGATCGCGTCGAGGCCCGCTGTCGAGCCCTTTCGAACCACCTCCGCCGCCGCCTGGGAGAAATTTCCGCGCTGAGGCTTCTCACCCCGACCCAGGACGAGCTCAGCTCGGGAATCGTGACGTTCGCGCTCAGGACCGGCAAGAACCAACAGACCTACGAGCGACTTCATAGTGAACATGACATCGTGGTCAAGGTCGTGCCCAAGCCCGAATACAACGCGTTGCGCTTCTCCACTCACGTCTACAACCGCGAGGAAGACCTTGATCGCACGGCGGATGTTCTGGCGGCCATGCTGAGGGCTTGATTTGAAAATCCCTGCAATGTGGTCGACGCCCATCAGTCCGGGAGAGCAGAAACGGGGACGCAGCTAGAATCAATAACTAGCTGCGTCCTTGCGTCAGGTAAGCTTTGGAAAGGAGACTGGACTCTGGCGAAAAAAAGGACTCGGATGTACCTTACCAGAAGCCCGAAAGCACGAAGAGTAGCAGACAGAGGGTGCATACAGCACAGGCGTGTGAAAACACGCTGCGGACAGGTTCCGCGATCCCCGACAATCCCGGCATAAGGGAAGTCATTCCCTCGACTTCGGT
>JBKQPS010000125.1:0-5778 GCA_052144915.1 Spirochaetia bacterium
TGCTAATATTTTCGCTACCCTGCCGTTCTGTATTGATGTGGAAAACGACATCAAAGCTCAGCTCAAGCTCGCGGGCGGAAACCTGGACTCGGGCTGGATCAGCATGGACAACAACTACGACCCGGTCACCGGCCTGAAAAACGCGGACATCATGCTCGCCAAGCACCCGAACTTCTTCGTCGAGTTCCAGGAGGACGCGAAGGTCAACAACATCGTGGCGGCGAAGTTCGACGCGGCAAAAATCCCGATCCTCGCCATCGATGTCCCGGTCCCCGGTGCCTCCTTCATGGGCGTGGACAACTTCAAGGTCGCCCTCATGGGTGGCCATGAAATGGCCAAGGTGATCAAGCAGAAGTTCGGCGGATGGGATGGGGTCGACATGGTCGCCCTTGGTCAGATGCCGTCGGGCGGCGATGTGACCATGCTCAGGTCCGAGGGGTTTGCGCAGGCGCTGTCTGAGGACTTCGGCATCGACGTGAAGGATCCCAAGATCGTTCGGTTCGACGGCGGCACGGGCCAGTCAGCGCAGGCGAAGGCCGCCATGGATGACGTGCTGGCGGCCCACCCTGACGCAAAGAATATTGCCGTCACGTCCATCAACGAGGAAACCATGGCGGGCATCATCGCCTCCCTGCAAGGGGCAGGCCGTTGGGATCCCGCGCACGTGGTGGTGATCACGTTGGGCATGGATGACCTTGGCAAGTCGCAGATTCGAGACGGACTTTCCGACGGCGGCATTGCCTTCTTCCCCGAGCACTACGGGGAGTACATCATTCCCGCCGTTGCCGCTGTCCTCAAGGGCCAGCCGATCCCTCCGTACCTCTATGTCGAAAATACCTTCATCAACAAGGACAACATCGACAAGTGGTACCCGAAGAAATAGCATGATCGCGGAGGCTGGGCGCGCAGCCCGGCCTCGCACTTTTTTCCCGGGGGAGCAGCATGGGCCAGGCGTTGCTCGAGATGAGAAACATTTCCAAGCAGTTCCCTGGCGTCCAGGCGCTCGAGGATGTGAGCATCGACCTGAACGCCGGGGAGGTGCTGGGTTTGGTGGGAGAGAACGGGGCGGGGAAGTCCACGCTGATCAAGATTCTCGCCGGCGACTACCGGGCGGACAGCGGAGACATCTTCATCAACGGCCGCAAGGTCGATTTCAGCTCGCCGTCCGACGCGGCGGACATGGGAATCCAGTTCATCTACCAGAAGCTGATCACCCTTGACACTCTCACGGTGGCCGAAAACCTCCTCGTCGGCCACCTCCCTCTCCGCCGGGGGCTCAGGATCGTGGACTGGAAGGCCATGAACGCGAATGCCCGGGAGGTCCTGCAGAGAATGAACATCGATCTCGACCCGCGTGCCATCGTCGGTGACCTCACGGTCCATCAGAAGCAGGTGCTGGAGATCGCCAAGGCCGTCAACAAGAAGGCGACAATTCTCGTCATGGACGAGCCCACGGCGGCCCTCGGGGAGGAAGATACCCAGTCGCTGTTCAAGATCATCAGAGGCCTCAAGGAACAGGGCGTCGGCATTATCCACATCTCCCACCGCCTCAAGGAGGTGTTCGAGATTACGGATCGCGTCACCGTGCTGCGCGACGGTCACAAGATCGACACGGTGGACACGGACCACGCGAACATGTCGCAGCTCATCTCCATGATGGTCGGCCGGGAGCTGGCCGAGTTCTACCCGAAGCGGGAGGTCCCCATCGGCGCGCCACTCATGGAGGTGAAGGACCTGAGCATCAACGGCATCATCGACACGATCAGCTTCAGCCTCCACCGCGGAGAAATCCTGGGCCTCTTCGGGCTGCTGGGCTCGGGAAGGATGAACGTGCTCCGGGCGATCTACGGGCTGGACCGTCTCGACGGCGGCACCATCGCCATCGAAGGCGCGCCTGCCGTCATCGCGGGCCCTGACGGAGCACTTCGGAATGGAATCGGCTACATGCCGATCGACCGGAAGCTCGAAGGGCTCGCCCTCAGCCTCTCGGTGTCGCAGAACATCACCATGGCAAACATCGACCACATCGGCCGTGGGTTCATGCTGGACCGACGGCGGGAGAAGGAACGGGCCGAGAAGTGGGTGGCGGACGTGACCATCCGCGCCCCGGATACTGCCACGGACGCCAACAGTCTTTCCGGTGGCAACCAGCAGAAGATCGTCCTTGCGAAGCTCCTGGAGACCGGCTCCCGGGTCTTCCTCATGAACGAGCCGACCCGGGGCATCGACGTCGCGTCCAAGGTCGACATCTACCGGATCATGGAGAGCCTCTGCGAGGCAGGGGCCGGCATCGTCATGATCTCCTCAGAGCTTCCCGAGATGCTTTCCATGGCGGACCGCATCATCGTGATCGCGAGGGGCAGAATTACTGCAGAGTTCGACCGCAAGGAAGCCACGCAGGAGAAGCTCCTCCGTGCGACCACCGTATGACGCAGGAGGAATGAGATGGGGGACACCCTGCGTGCCGAGTCCCAGCCAGCGCTTTCCAAGCGGGCGCGAGTTTCCACGACTCTCATCCTGTTCGGGGTGCTTGTTGTCATGGTTGCCGTGTTCTCGGCGCTCAACAAGGACTTCTACTCGTTCCTGAACATCTCGACCATGCTCACGAACATTTCATTCAGCGGCATCGTGGCCGGGACGCTGACACTGATCATGATCGCCGGCGGGCTGGACATCTCGTTTGGCGGAGCGATCGCGCTCACCTCCTGCCTGGTCGCCTACCTGTACAACCTGACTCCCCCTTTTCCCGCCTGGTCCCTGGTTCCCATCGCCTTTGCCCTCGGTGCAACGATCGGAGCCTTCAACGGCTTCCTGATCACCCGCCTTGACCTGAGCCCCATCATCACCACGCTCGGGACGATGGCGGTCACCCATGGCCTGGGGTACGTGCTCACGAAATCACGGTCGATCCTGATCATGGAGAACGTGACCGGATTTTTCGGCCGGGCGATCATTCCCGGTGTGCGGATTCCCATCCCGCTCCTTCTCTTCGCGGTGATCTTCGCGCTGCTCTTCCTGGTCCTCAGCAGGTCCAAGCTCGGCAGAAAAGTCTACTGCATCGGGGCCAACCCCGCCGCGGCGAAGCTCTCCGGGATCAAGGTCAACCGGGTCAAGTTCCTTCTCTACCTGTCCAGTGGCATCGCGGCGTCCCTCAGCGGGCTGATCCTCACGGGGCAGACGGCCGTGGGAATGCCCCAGAACGCGCGCGGGATCGAGCTGGATGTGATCACGGCGGTCCTCCTGGGTGGCACCGCGCTTGCCGGCGGAAAAGGAAGCATCCTGGGGACTCTGGCGGGCGTCCTCATTCTGGGAGTGCTCTACAACGGCTTCACGATGATCGGCGTCCAATACGTGCAGATCAACGTTTTCCAAGGGATTCTCCTCATCGTGATCGTGGCTCTCTACGAATTGCGAGATCGCAAGCGGTACTAGGAGAGGCAGGCGTAAGTGAGCAACACGGCGGCACACATGAACGGGAGCCTCCACAGGCGCAGGATCGGGGAAGCCCTGCTCTATGGGAAGAGCATGGTGCCCGCTCTGGCGCTGCTGCTCGCCATCCTCATCGTGTTCTTTGGGGTGATGACGAAGACATTCTTCACCCTCGGGACGTTCAAGGCGATCATCAGCAACATCCCCGTGATCGCCATCGTGTCCGTCGGCATGACAATCGTCTTGCTCGTCGGCGGCCTGGACCTGTCCGTCGGTTCGATCCTGGGCTTCACCGCGGTCAACGTCGTGCTCTTCCATGACTGGTTCGAGCGCATGGGCATCCCGGTGGTCTGGCTCCCCTGGCTCGTGCTGCTGTGCTCGCTGCTCATCGGCACCGGCCTGGGGCTGATCAACGCGGTGATCATCACGCGGATCGGCATCAATCCGGTCATCACGACGCTCGGCATGCTGGCCCTTGCCAGGGGGATGGCGTCCTGGTTCGCGCTGGGGTTCCCCATCCTGAAGACGGGACGCATCGTGGATCCCGTGTTCCTCAGCATGGCGCGCACCTATCTTCCGAGCGAAAAGGTTGCGATCTTTCCCATCACGCTCGCGTACGTGGTGCTCCTGTACGCGATCGCCATGCTGGTGCTGCGCTACACCCGGTATGGTCGGAACGTGTTCGCCGTCGGGTCCAACGAGTACGCGGCTCGCCTGGCGGGCGTCAACGTGCGGCGGGTGAAGTTCAGCGCCTACATCATCTCCGGCGCCGTCTCTGGACTCGCGGGCGCGATCCTCGTGGCCCAGCTCAGCCTCGGCAGGGACGACGCCGGCTTGGGATTGGAGTTGGACGTGATCACGGCCGTGGTGCTGGGCGGGGTGAGCATGGCGGGCGGAAAAGGGAGTCTCGTCGGGGTATTCATCGCCATCATCATCCTCGGCGTGATCCGAAGCGGCATGGTGCAGCTCCAGACCGCCATCGGGCTTTCCTATTACTGGCGCGACCCGGTCGCCGGCCTGATCCTCATCCTCGCCATCTCTATCGACGCGGCTCGCATCATGGCCACCAAGCGCCGCCAGACGGTGCGGCAGTAAACCGGGCCCGGTGGCGCGAGCGGGAAGGGAAAAAACATGAACGTGCGCGAGCGGTTCAAGACGGTGATGGAGGGGGGCGAGGCGGCTCCCCCGAAGTGGGAGTTCGGCTACTGGGGCCAGACGTGCACCAACTGGTACGCGGAGGGGCTGGCGATGCATGCCGCGCCCCGGCTGCTCACCCGGGTTTCCACGGCCAGTTCCTCCCTTTACATTCCCTGCTGGAGCTCGCTGCCAAAAGGCAGGCTGGCTGCGGGGATCGCCGTGCTGGGCGGCGGCCTGTACTGGCCGACGCAGGGCTTTGCCCTGGACGAGGATGTGCGCACCGCCTGCGCCATGGACAAGGGCCAGGTCCTGGTGGACGTGGACCTGCTGTTTTACCCGCGGTTCGAGCCGCACGTGCTGGAGGAGAACGACAGGGCGCTGATCTACGTGGACATCGACGGCGTGAAGCGCCAGTTCACCAAGGACACCGGCGTCCTTCCGACCGCCCTGGACAACCCGATCCACGACCGTGCTTCGTGGGAAAAGCTCAAGTCGGAGCGGCTCTCCCTGAAACAAGTGAAGGGGAGATTTCCCCCGAACTGGCCCGAGCTCCTGCGGGGATACCGGGACCGCGACTATCCCCTGGTGCTCGGCGGGTATCCCCATGGGTACTTCGGAACGCTCGCGCACCTCATGGGATACGAGAAGCTGTTCTACGCCTACACTGACGACCCCGCGCTCATCCACGACATCCAGAAGACGTTCACCGACGTGTGGCTGGCGGTCTACGAGGAGGTCCTGGCCCAGACCGACGTGGACCTGTTCGTGGTCTGGGAGGACATCTCGGCAGGGACCGGCTCGATGGTGAGCCCGGCGATGATCCGAGAGTTCATGCTGCCGTACTACAAGCGCCTCACCAGCTTCCTGAAGGCCCATGGCGTGGAGAC
This sequence comes from Spirochaetia bacterium, assembly GCA_052144915.1. Taxonomy (GTDB): domain Bacteria; phylum Spirochaetota; class Spirochaetia; order SZUA-6; family Fen-1364; genus Fen-1364. The sequence continues at coordinate 5,454 of JBKQPS010000125.1, forward strand.
AATTTTCATTGACACGGACGGCGAGTGCACGGACCTCATCCCGCTCTTCCTTGAAGCCGGGATCACCGGCATGTACCCGATGGAGGCCAGTTGCGGCGTCGACATCGTGAAAGTCAGGAAGGACTTTCCGACGCTGCAGATGATGGGAGGCATTCCCAAGTCGGAAATCCGCAAAGGGCCAGCCCGAATCGAGGAAATCCTGCGGCCGGTCCGGGAAGTGCTAAAGACCGGGCGGTACGTGCCCTACGGCGATCACCTGATTCCGCCCGAAGTCCATTGGGCAGACTTCAGCTTCTACCGGCGGCGCCTTAACGAGATGATCGAC
>JBKQPS010000126.1:0-3287 GCA_052144915.1 Spirochaetia bacterium
GGCCGGGGCAGCCACCGTACAGGCCAGGGAGAAGGCCGCGGCGATGAAGAAAGCGGGCGTCGCTTTCACGCCTGTCGGGCTCCGCGGGGACCAAACAGCGCGGTTCCGAGACGCACGAGGGTCGACCCCTCTTCGATCGCGACCTCGAAATCGCCGGACATGCCCATGGACAGGGTGTCGAAGCCGGGCAGGGCGGCACGAATTTCGTCGAAGAGGGAACGCAGCTGCGAGAACGAGGAGCGGATCCTTTCGACGTCGTCGGTGAGAGGTCCCACGGTCATCAACCCTCTCAGCTGCAGCCGGGGCAGCTTCCGCACGCTGTCGAGCGCGGCGAGAAGGTCGTCGCGGCCGCGGAAACCGGACTTCGACTCCTCGGCGCTCGTGTTCAGCTCCAGCAGCACGTCCATCGACCTGCCGCGCTCGGCACAGCGAGAATCGAGGGAGTCGGCGGTATGGGTGCTGTCGATGGACTGTACGCAGGCAAACAGGCCGGCGGCCGCCCGAGCCTTGTTCGTCTGCAGGTGGCCGATGAGGTGAACCTCCGTCTCTGCCGGGAGGTCCGAGAACTTCTCTTCCGCCTCCTGGACCCGATTCTCTCCGAAAAGGGTCACGCCGGAAGCCATCGCTTCGAGGACGGTCGCGCGGGGAAAACCCTTCGTCACGGCCATGAGCCTCACCTCGGCGGGAACACGCCCCGCCCGGCGAGCCGCGCTCTCAATCCGCGATCTGACCTCGGCGAGGCTGTCAGCGAATGTCTTCACCATTTCCATTGGCGGACGGGCGGATAGGCCCGGATGACGGCAGCGGCCACGAGGATTCCGAGCACGACCCCCACCCCGCCCTGGATGAGATTCCCCGGGACCTCCGAGAGCGCGGCCCCCGCCCCCTCGAGGAATATCCCCGCAAGCAGGTACCCTCCGGCCATGATGATTATCCCGACGATGCCCCCGAGGACCTGGAAAACGACCTTGCCGGGCCGCACCTGGACGATGAGCCCGAGGAGGAGCCCCTGGAGGCCATGGACGATGAGCGAGATCGGGGCCCAGAACGCGTAAGGGCCGCTCAGGAGGTCCGCGAGAGCCGTGCCCAGCCCTCCGGCGAGCGCCGCGGAGAAGGGCCCCAGCGCTATTGCCGTAAAGACGATTGCCACGTCTCCCAGGTTGATGTAGCCCCGGGCAGGCAGCGGAATCTGCACCACGCGCGTGAGAACAGTCGTGACCGCCGCGAGTATCGCGATCGACGCAATGCGGAATGCCGGCGAAACGGCCGGCCTTTCATCTCTCATGCCGACAATTATAGGCCAAAACCGGCTGGTCACCAAGGGAATGATCACCAGCGGAAGAAAACCGGCCACAGCAGCGCGGCCGCCGCCGCGGCGAGCACGAGCATGTCCCCGGCCAGCGCCCTTCCCCTTTTCAGCTCGGCATACGCGGTGCGCGCGTTGCGCCGCCCGAAGCCGCGGCTTTCCAGGGCCATGGCAAGGACCGGGATCCCCTTCACCGCCTCGATGAGCACGGAGGTGAGCACGGGCATGTAGGTCTGCACGATTTTCCGCCGCCGCCCCTCGGAGGAACCCGACCGCAGACGGTGGGCATCGATGACGTTGTGCCATGTCGCGGCGAGGGTCGGGATCATGCGAAGGGTGATCGTCATGACCAGGCACGCCGAATAGGGAAACCCGAACCATCGGAGGCCGAGCACCATGTCGTCCAGGGCGACCGTTCGGACGACGGCAAAAAAACCGAACGTGATCCCCAGAAACCTCAGGAGCAGGACGAGCGTCACGCGCAGTCCGTCGGCGGTCAGGAGGGTGACATCGAAAATGCGCACCAGCGGAATGCCGTCCCGGTGGAACGGCGGGGTGAGCAGGACAATGAGCACGAGGATCGGCCCGAGGGCCTTCAGCGGAGGAATCAACTGCGCCGGTCCGAGGGACAGGAGGCACAGCGCGATGATTCCTCCGGTATAACAGAGAAGGACCTCCGTGGAGGATGGAATGAAGAAAGCGGCGAGCACAACCGCCAGGAAGAGGAGCTTGGGGCGCGGATCCAGCCGGTGCAGAAAGCTGTCCCCGGGACGATAGAACTCCACGATCACCGCGCCGCCGCCGTGCCGCCCGCCTCCGTGAGCTCGAACATGTCCCGCGGCGCATCGCCCGTGATCTTTCCCTCGTCCAGCACGAGGATCCGGTCGCACGCCGCGCGGGCAAGGAACATGTCATGAGTGATCAGCACGATGCCGGGAACGCGCGACGCCAGCGCATCGATCAGGGACTCGACTTCCCGGTAGGAGAGGCCGGAATCGATTTCGTCGAGAATGAGCAGGTCGCGGGGAAGGAGGAAGTAGGTCGCCGCCTGCAGCCGGCGGCGCGCCCCGTAGCTCAGGAGGGCGGGCGGAGCGGCGAGGTCCGGCAGCCCGAACAGCTGCGCGGCCTCCTCGACCCGGGAATCGATTTCGCGCTGCGCCGCGCCTGGCCGACGCAGCCCGAGGCTGAGCTCTTCCCGCACACTCGGCAGGTAGATCTGGTGGTCGGGGTTCTGGAACAGGTAGCCGATCTTCGCGCTCAGCTCGTGTGGCGCCAGGCTGCGAACCCCACACTCCCCCCCGATCCCGAGAGAGCCCGCCTGCGGCCGCAGAAGCCCGCAAAGAATTTTCCCCAGCGTGGATTTTCCCGAACCGTTCTTTCCCACGAGTGCGCAGACCTCGCCGAATCGAAGCTCCAGCTGCTCGATCGCGAGGGCAAAACCGGTAGAGCCTTGAAACTGGAACCTCAGTCCTCTCGCCTGCAGAAAGCCCTTCGCCTCTCTCGGACGCGGTGCCTTCGGCTCCCCCTGCCGGATGCCTGCATCGATCAGCGCGGAGAGAAACGCGGGCTCTTGTGCGTCGTTTGCTTCCGCGCGGAGGCGCCCCGACTCCAGGAGGGAGAAGGACGTGCCCTTCGCGGCGGCGAGGCTGGACCACCGAGACTCCATCAGCAAAGCGGTTCCCCCGGCAGCGTCGACGATGTCCAGCACGCGTGTTTTCCACTCCAGGTCCAACTCCCCCAGCGCCTCGTCGAGGATCCACAGGCCGGGGCGGATCGCGTCCAGGCAGGCGACCAGGAGCCTTTTCTTCTCGCCGCCGGAAAGCGTGGCAGGATTGCGGCCCTCAAAGTCCGCGAGCCCCACCTTCCGAAGGCTTTCCCGCACTCGCGCGCGCATTTCGGGCCGGGGCAATCCGAGGGATTCCAGTGCGAATGCCACCTCCGTGTCGCAGCGCGTCGTGAGAAGCTGCTCGTCCGAGTCCTG
>JBKQPS010000127.1:0-7706 GCA_052144915.1 Spirochaetia bacterium
GATCCCGATCACCGTCCTCATTCACATCTGCGACGCGCAGCGGCGCATTTATTCTGTCATGACAAAGCCGGCCGGGATCTCCAGGTTCGTCGCGACGCTCTGCACGTCTTCGTGATCCTCCAGGTGCTCGACCAGCCGGAGGGCCTTTTGGGTCTTGTCGTTGTCCAGCGTGACGGTCTGGTCGGCCACCCGCGCCAGCTCCGCCATCGAATGCGCGAACCCCTTGGCTTCCATCGCCTTGACCACCGCCTCGAAGTCTTCGGGGCTGGTCGTCACCTCGATAGAATCCTCGTCGCTGCTCACGTCCTCGGCACCCGCCTCGATTGCCACGGCAAGGATGTCGTCTTCCTTGTACTTCGAAGCGTCGTAGTTGATGAGACCCTTCCTCTTGAACTGGTAGGCCACGCTGCCGGCAGCCCCGAGGTTCCCCCCTCCCTTGTTCAGGAGGTTCCTGATCTCTGCCGCCGCCCTGTTCTTGTTGTCGGTCAGGATGTCGATGAGGATCGCCACTCCGCCGGGACCGTAGGCTTCGTAGAGGATTTCCTCGTAGCTCACGCCTTCCAACTCGCCCGTGCCCTTCTTGATGGCGCGGTCGATGTTGTCCTTCGGCATGTTGGCGGCTTTCGCCTTGAGGATCACCGTTCTCAGGCGGGGGTTCATGTCCGGATCCCCGCCCCCCTGTCGCGCCGTGATGCTGAGCTCTTTGATCAGCTTGGTGAACATCTGGCCGCGCTTCGCGTCCGCGACGCCCTTTTTATGCTTGATCGTATGCCACTTGCTATGGCCTGACATGGTTCCCCTTCTCCTGATGAAGTTTACATAACGCTACCATGAAGGCAAAACCGGCGTCAAGGCGGCCACCGTAACCGGTGGCATTTACTGCGGCGCGGCGTCGGGCCATTCCACGTGAAGTCCCTTGATCGGGGTACGACGCATGCTTTCGACTACCTCGCCGAGCAACCGGTCCAGAAGGAGAAGGCCGTCGGCGTGAAGCCGCAGCGCGCCTTCGGCGGGAAGCGCAAGGCCCCGGTTGATCCATCCCTCCCACAGGCCGGGGAACATCTCGAAGAATCCCCTGCCGAACCGCGAGCGCAGCGCCGCCTCGGGAATTCCCTCGTCAAGTCTCAGGCCCATCATGATGTTTTCCAGGAGGAAATCCGACGGACCGACCAGCTCGGTCTGGATTCCCCAGAAATGCGCCTCCCCCTGGAGAAAAGCCCCAAGGTCCTTCGGCGCGGCCAGTCGGACCACCGAATCGTTGGCCGCGAAGTCGGGCCGGGCGCATGCCCGGGCCGCCCACGCGGCGGGGAGCGTGGAGACCGCGCCGGGGCCGGCACCCGCGTACGGATCGATCCTCCAGTAGCGCAGGTTGTGCCGGCATTCCCTGCCGGGGAGTGCAAAATTGGAAACCTCGTACTGCCGGTAGCCTCGGCTGATCAGCTCGTCCCGTCCGAAGAGCCAGAGCTCTTCGTCCACCTCGGGACGGTTCAACGTGATCCTGCCCGCCTTCACCAGGGCCTCCAGGGGAGTTCCCGGCTCCCTCGTGAGCTGGTAGAGCGAGACGTGACCCGGCCACCCGCCCCCAAGGATGGAGAGGTCCTCGCGTACCTCGGAAAGGGTCTGTCCGGGAATGCCGGTGATGAAATCGAGGTTCAGCTCGCCGTCCCACCCCTTTTGCAGGAGCTCGATCGCGGCGCGCGCGTGCTCGGGCGTGGCGCGGCGGCGAAGTGTGCGAAGGTGCCGCGCGCAAAGACTCTGGATGCCGACGCTCAGCCGGGTGACGCCCGCGCGGCGGCACTCATCGAGAAAGGCTTCGTCGAGGCTCTCCGGATTGGACTCCACCGTCCACTCGACGCACCCATGCGCGCGCAACCCGCCGAGGAGTTTCCGCAGCTGCTCCCGCGGCAGACAGCTCGGCGTCCCTCCGCCCACGAACAGCGTCTCCAGCCGCGCGCCGCTTCCCGCCGCGTCGACAAGGCGATCGGCCAGTGCAATCGTCTCACTCACGATGTTTTCCACGATAGACGGCGTCACCGTCCGGCGGGGCACGGAAAAGAAATCGCAATAGAGGCACTTGTCCGTGCAGAAGGGAACGTGAACGTAGAGAGAAAGGACCGGGTCAGGGGGTGCCAAGGGCGCCTGGGGGCCAGTAGCGGTAGATCACTTTGCCGACGATCCGATCCCTCGCGAGCGGCCCCCACGACCGGCTGTCGCTGGACTCGGTGCGGTTGTCGCCAAGGACATAGTACTGGTCATCGCCCAGCACGATCTCGTCGCTGTTGCCGGAAAAGGGAAGCCCGGGAGACCAGCCCTTCGCACTCAGCGCCGTCTGGATCTCGTACTGCAGGGGAATCAACTGCTTCTCGGGCACGAAATCCGAGCCCCCCCGGGGCTTCACGGTGACGGAAAAGCTCGCCAGCCTCAGCGTGTCTCCGGGGATTCCAATCACCCGCTTCACCATGTAGCCATTCACCCGGCCGCCGTAGAGATCCCTGTGCAGCGTTCCCTTCTGCAGGGACAGAAAGCTTGCCAGCGGCTCCAGGATCCTGGCAACAAGGGCGGGCTCGACGACGAATGGAGGCTGAACGACGACGAGGTCGCCCCGCTCGGGCAGACCGCTTCCATGCGCGGGTGAAATGACGAAGGGCACCCGGAGGCCGTAGGCCAGGCTGCTGACGATGACACGGTCCGCCGGGCGGAGCGCGGGCTCCATGGACACTGATTCGATGCGGTAGGTAGAAACGACGAACCGGGAGACGACGAGATACAGGATCAGGGCGACCAGGAGGACTCGAAGGACACGTCCTCCCAGCCGTCCGGCCCGTCGCTTCCCCGTGGCCGGCGAATAGCGCTCCACGGAGCCGATCATTGCCGCTACCTGATCCCTCCGAACCGATCGATCGGCCAGTAGCGGAACAAACCCTTGCCGAGCACTTTTTCCAGGCTCACCGGACCAAAGTATCGCGCGTCATGCGAATTGTCGCGGTTGTCGCCCATGGGGAAAATCTTTCCCTCCGGCACGTCGTAGCCTTCCGTGAGCACCCGCCACTCGGAAGCAGCAGAGAAGTTGTCCGGCTCGATGGCCCACCGGGTGGCGTCCCGCCACATTTCCACGTAGATGTCGTCGGCCAGCTGCATCATCGGGCCCACGTCGGTGATCTTCCCATTGGCACCCGACGTCGTGCGGTAGTACTTCTTCAGCGCGGATTCCTGGTCGGGAGCGGCGCTGAACTTCTCTCCGATGAGCCCGGCGCCCACGCCCGCCGCCTTGAAGACCGGGTACTCTTCCGGGGCGAGGATGCGGACGTTCTGGTAGTGAAAGCCCAGCGCCTTTTTCATGTCCTGCTCGCTCATCCACGTATCCGAGCCCGGCGTGAGATATTCGACGTTGCCTTCGTCCATCCGGATGCGATCTCCCGGCATGCCGATTGCCCGCTTGATGAGAAAGTGTTTCTTCGGCTGACCGTTCTCGTCCTTGTCGATGTCGACGATGGAGAGCGTCACCATGTAGACGATCCGCTGGATGACATCGACGACCGGACCGCTGGAGATATATTCGGGGCTCTCAAAGATGACCACGTCTCCGCGCTGGGGCCGCCAGGGGCCGGGGATCTTCAGCATTCCCGGGATCAGCTCGGGCCCATACACGATCTTGTTGACGAAAATACGGTCGCTCACCAGGAGACTCGGCTCCATGGACGGCGAGGGGATCTGGTATGCCTGCAGGAGATACTGGTTGATCAGCAGTACGATGACGACCGCGGAAAATATCGCATCGATCCAATCGACGATCGGGTTGCGCCTTTTCTGCTTCGCCTTGCGCGCCAGCTTTCGCCTTTTCCTCCAGGAGAGATAGCGTTCCGTCGCGCGAACGAGAGCTCGTTCCCAATTTTCCCAGGAAATCGCGTCGTTTTTCGGCATGACCTCTCCGCGGCGAACAATAGCATGCAGGCCGAATCATTGACAAGCCAGACGGCCCTTCCTATACTCGTTTCATGCCGAAACAGGACAAGCCGTCGCCTCAATCGCCCCCTGATGACGCAGGTGTCCGACTGAAGCCCATTCTCGGCATCCGCCCCGGTCAGTACCTCGCCGTGATCTACGGAATAGTCCTGCTCCTGGCGGTGTATTTCCTCCTGTTCTTCCCCGGCATCAGCCACCGCGGGGCTTACCTTTCCGTGCGAACATTTCCTGAGCACGCCACGGTGAAAGTGGACGGTGTCTACGCCGGCAGCACCCCGTGCACGATCTTCCTTCCCCGCGGGGAGCGGTCCGTGCAGATTCTCCGACCGTACTACGCCCCGACGACGATCAGCAGGAGCGTTCGCGGCCGCGTGTTCGCCACCCTGATCGTTCCCGACAGGTCGCGATTTTCCACGGACCTCCAGCTCGCGGACATCGACGGCCTGGTGAAATGGGCGCTCTCCGATTTTCAAAAGAATCCCGAGATCCCGCAGATACTCTCCGAGGCCTCCTGGGCTGCGGCCGCGGCCGGCACCCGGGAGAAGCTCTTTGGCCTCCTTTCGGACAGCCTTCTCTCCGCGACGGATGAGTCGCAGCTTCGCGAGGTCCTGCTGGCCGCTGCGCGCGTCTCTGCGAACGGCGCGTTCCTGACGCCAGGCTCTTTCCTCGACGTGGTCCAGAGGTCTGCGGAGCTTTCCCAGAGGGCGGACAATTTCCCCGCCTGGGCGATGCTCGCTGCATCCCGGGCGCAGCAGACCCGGCTGGCACCGAGCCCGTGGATCCAGCAGTACGTCGTCGGATACCGGGAGGCGATCTCCCGTTACTACCAGCCCGGTTCAGCCGTCAGTCCCAGCTCGGGAGGCGGCGCCGGTGTTGCGGGAATGGCGTTTCGGTCCATTCCCTCGGGTGACCTGGTCATGGGCAAGGACGACAACCTCGATTCCCTGGGAAAGTCGATTGACAGGCTCCTCGCACATCCTGTGCGGATCGAGGCCTTCTACCTGGGAACAACCGAGGTCACCAATGAGGCATTCCAGGCATTCATCGCGGAGAACCCTGATTGGTCGCCTGCCAACAGGGGTGCCCTTGTGCAGAAAGGTCTTGTGACCGACGCATATCTCCCCGATTGGAAATCGGGAGCGCCCCCGGCGGGGACGTCGACCCTTCCGGTGACTTCGGTCTCCTGGCACGCGGCAGATGCGTACTGCCAGTGGCTCTCTCGCAGGGTCCAATCGGCTCTTCCCGGGTACGCGGCTCGACTGCCGTCGGAGGCAGAATGGGAATGGGCGGCCCGAGGCGGAATTCGGGGAATGCCCTATCCGCTGGGCGGAAAGCCGGGAGGCGCCGTGTTCTTCAAGACCGGGATCAGCGGCCCTTCCCCGGCCGGGGCTTCCGAGCCAAACGGGTACGGGCTGCGGGATATGCTGGGGAACGTATGGGAATGGTGCGCGGATCCGTTCTCGATCAATACGAACGTTCTCTCTTCACTGGACCCGCGCGTCAGCGCCGCGCTGGAGAAGGCTCTTCCCGATTCGCTGGACAGGTCCGTGCGCGGGGGCTCCTGGGCAGATCAACCGGGCACGGACAAGGTGTACACCCGCGGCGCCCAGCCCGCCGATTGGTGCACGCCCTACCTGGGCTTCCGGGTGGCGCTCGCCCGGCCCTGAGCCGCGCGCCTGAGTCATGGCGAAATCCGAAGGAATCAAGGTCCTCGGCGTCAACCGGAAGGCACGATTCAACTACTCGATCGAAGAGTCATTCGAGTGCGGCCTGTCCCTGGTCGGCACCGAGGTAAAGTCCATCAAGGAAGGACGGATCTCCTTCGCCGATTCGTACGCCCTGGTCCAGAACGGCGAGCTGTGGCTGATCGATTTCCACGTCACTCCGTACGCATACGGCAACCGGGTCAACCATGATCCTCTTCGGAAGAGGAAGCTGCTCGTCCATCGCAAGGAGATCAAGCGCCTGAAACGCATCACCGATGAGAAGGGCTTGACCCTGGTTCCGCTCAAGTTCTATCTTAAGCGCGGATATGTAAAGTGCGAGCTGGGCATCGCAAAAGGGAAAAAGCTCTTTGACAAGCGTGACGACATTCGCAAGAGAGACCAGAAGAGGGAATTGGAGCGCGAGTTCCGGGTGAAGTAGGGCTCGGGCGCGCGTGCTTGGCTCTCTCCATCGGGCCCTCTCGCTGTTTGCTGCGCAAACAGCTGCCGGGCTCGCGTTTCACGCTTTGCGTGAATCGCTCGGGGGTGCAACGGTCTCGACTGGGGTCGGTTCGGCCCTGGGCTGCAGGTGGAGCGCCAGTCTCCTAAAAATGGCAAAAACACAACTGCCAACAACGCAGATTTCGCACTCGCCGCTTAACGCGACGACGGGTCCCTGGAGCGTGGTACCGAGCATCCAGGGGGGCCTGTAACAAACCGGGACTCACCTGACCGCGCGCCTGTGAGCGGTTAGGGACACCAAAGCAGGCTCTGGCGGGGAGCGGGTTGCCGCCTCCCACACTTCCCGCCGAAGGTCGAACAGGCGGATAAACCTGTAGAAGTTCTTGGTCAACACTCCAGGACGCGGGTTCGACTCCCGCCACCTCCATAACCGCGAACGGACCGGGGCGTACGCACTACACACCGCAATTGCCAATGTAGGTCCAGACGTAGGTCTGGCAATGCATGCGGAGGTGTAGAGATGGTTCCACATAAAGCGTACGCGATTTACAGGCGCAAGACCAAGATGCGCAGGTCCGGCCGGCCAGTCTATCGGTACTACTACCAGCTATGGGACGAGGAAAAACGGAAGTACGGTCCCGCAAACAGTACAGGACAAACTTCAAGGACTGCTGCGGAGGTTTGGCTGGCGAAGCACCTGCAGCAGGAGCAGCAGTCCACACTTACCGTGACCGAGTTCGCCACGGGGATGTTTGACGAGGGGAGTTCCTACCTCACCTACCGGCAAGTAGATGACGGGTGTTCGAGTGCGACAGGCTTCTCTCAGCCCGCGATTGTCGCGGTGGTTCGGGTCCGTCCCTCGATAAGCGTAGGTCAACAGTCCGTCGTCGGCTATGTCATCTAGGCGATAGGGGCCGTTGAGAGCAGTGGTGATGGACAGGGGAATTGAGAAACCTTGCGGGAACCAGATACCCGCTGCGCCCTTCAGCGTGACTCGGCGACCTTGGTAGGTGAATCCTTCGTTGAGCGTCTTGCCTTCGAGGATGCCGCCGTTGGCGGCTCCCATATCGCGGAGCCAAGCGAAAACGGCGATTCGAACATCCAGATCTGACACTCTGCAGCCTCTGCTTATTCTTCTACCTCAATTGGCCGTCACCTCGCAAGTCACACCAAACACACGGCAGGAACGTGAAGCGGGCACGCGACCCGCTCGATGGCGGCAGAGGCCGCGCTTTCGAGACGCCCCCCCCCCGGGCGGGACAGGTTTTCTTTGCAGCTGCATGTAGAGAAAAGAGCCGACTGTCACCGGACACGATCTATCGGTGCAACGGTCTTTCTCGGTCACCGTGCAAGGGGTCAGGAAGCCATGTTTCTTGTGCTTACTTGCAGAACACGGACCAGTCAACGACTTGCAGCATGAGTCCACGGAACGCCCATCCATGAGAAGCTCAATGGCACGGGACTGACACCGTTCCGCGGACAAGTACTAGACTAGTGTTCTGTAAAAAAGAGTTGCAATATAAAGCAATTTTTGCTATCTTATGCGCATGCGCAACGAGATACGTCCGCAGCTCAACA
>JBKQPS010000128.1:0-7102 GCA_052144915.1 Spirochaetia bacterium
GGAGGCAGCGTTCGGGGCTGGACGATCACCGTGCGCGACGGCAGGCGATTTTCCTTTTTCCTTGGGGGTCATGACTACACGTACGCGCCGAGGAAACTGTACCCCGTCACGCTGCTGGACATCGTGAAGGCCGGTTTGGCCTCCGGAGCTTCCATCGTCGATCTTGGGCAGAGCGCGGAGATTCCCAAGATGCGGTTCGGGGGCGAACCACGTGAAAAGATCATGCTGGCCTCTCATGATCGCCTGCTTCCCCGGCTCATGCTCCACGCGGGGATCGGCGTGCTCTCCTACCGAAAGCGTTTTCCCGAGGCGCACGTCTTCAAAGGCCGGGCGCCATGAAAATCCTCTTCGTTCGCCCGCGGCCGTCTCCTGAGACGATCGGACTCCAGCACGTCATGATCGTTGAACCTCTGGAACTCGAGACCCTGGCAGCGCTGGTTGGCCGGATGGACAGCCCGGTGATCGTGGACATGATCCTCGAACGGAAGCCTTTTGCGTTTTATCTCCGGAGGGAGAAGCCGGATGCCCTCTGCATAACCGGATATATCACGCACGTCGGCATCATGAGGGAGTACTGCAGGATCGCCAAGCAGTGGAATCCCGGCATCCGGACGATTGTCGGCGGCGTTCACTGCGAGGTCTGCCCGGATGACCTGGACGACCCGGCGGTCGACTTCCGCGTCGTTCGCAACGCCACGACCACGTTCCCGCGTCTCCTCAGCGCCATTCGCAGCGGAGGCGATGTCCCGAAGGGCGTCCTTGCACCGGGGAGGCGGATGACGGCCGCGGATCTTCCGCCGCTGGATTTTGCCGCTCCTCTTCCCCTCCGCTGGCTGACTGACCGCTACCGCAGCCGATACTTCTATATCTTCCACGACCGCGTTGCCCTGCTGAAGACCGCCTTCAGATGCCCGTTCACTTGCACGTTCTGTTTTTGCCGCGCTATCACGGGCGGGAGGTACGTCGCGCGGCCTCTTGAGGACGTCATGACGGAGTTGGAGGCGATCAAGGAAAAGGAGATCTATATCGTCGATGACGATTTCCTCGTGGACCGGGACCGTGTCCTTGCATTCATCAGCGAGAACCGCCGCCGGGGGTTGGACAAACGGTATCTGCTGTATGGAAGGGCTGATTTTATTGCGCACAACCCGGAGGTGATGCGCGAACTGAAGAGTATCGGTCTCACAACGGTCATTGTTGGCTTTGAATCCTTTTTTCAGGAGGAACTGGCGCACTACCGGAAGGGAACGAGCGTCACTGTCAACTGCGAAGCGATGGCCGTGCTGCGGAAGAACGGAATCGATTGCTATGCGACGGTCATCATTCCTCCGGAGTGGGACAGCCGCCGGTTTGCCGAATGCGGCGCAATCATGAAGTCCCTCGGGATCCACTACGTCAATCTTCAGCCGCTCACCCCGCTGCCGGGGACAGGGCATGAGGTCAGCGACGGCCGTCTCGTCATCAACCGCGGCGACTACCCGCAATGGGATCTTGCCCACATCGCAATTCGTCCCGAGCATTTGACGGTCCGGCAGTTCTACAAAGCACTCATCGACCTTTACGACCAGATCCTGTTCCCGCCGGCGATCCTTCGGGACTACCTTGGCCGCTACCGGTTGAGTCAGATCTGGAAAATGGCAGTCGGCATCTTTCGGGTCCGGCACCAGTACATGCGAAAGATGAAAGAGGCGGCACACGGAGATGCCTAAGATACTTTTCATCCAGCCGACCCAGCTCGGGGCGGATAAGCAGCCCTGCAAGCAGAAACGGATCTATCTTCCCGGGCTTGTCTTCCCCCTGCTGGCCGCGATGACCCCGCCCCGCTGGAAGGTCGAAGTCAAAATCGAAGTCGTCGACGATGTCGATTTCGAAACAGACGCTGATATCGTGGGCATCGGCTCGATGGGGTACGCCACGCTGCGCGGCCTCGCGATGGCGCGCGAGTTCCGTGCACGGGGAAAAACAGTGGTGATGGGCGGCTCCATGGCGTCGATGATGCCGTCGTATGTGATGGACCGAGTGGACTCCGTTGTCATCGGAGATGCCGAGATTTCGTATCCGCGGTTGATCGACGATTTCGAGCGGACCGGAAAGGTCAAGCCGGCCTATGAGAATCCCGTCACGTCACTCGCGGGGCTCCCGGTCCCCCGCTACGATCTTCTTCTCGAGAAGAAAATCGGTGGAATGCTTCCCGTCCAGGCGGGCCGCGGTTGCCCGCACACCTGCAGCTTCTGCTCGATCGCCTGCATCTACAAGGGGAGGTACGTCACCCGCCCTGTGGACGAGGTCGTCCGGGATATTCGTGCCATCCGCGATCTTGGTTTGAAGCGGTTCTATCTGATTGACGACAACATCGTATCCAATCCCCGCTACCTCGAGGAGCTCTGCGAGGCGATAGAGCCGCTGGGAATGACGTGGGCAACGCAGTGTTCCCTCGAGCTTGCGCGCCATCCCCGCCTGCTCGAACATGTCCACCGGGCCGGGGCAACGATGATGAGTTTCGGCGTGGAAAGTCTTTCCCAGGAAGGGCTCGACAAGCTGGGCAAGAAGTGGCTGCGGGTTGAACAGCACCGGAACGCCCTCCGCGCGATTTCGGACGCCGGCATCATGGTGAGCTCCGAGATGATGGTCGGCCTTGACGGTGAGACTGAGCAGAGCATCCGGGCAACGGCTGATTTCGTGAACGAGATGCGGATCCCCATTCCAAGGTTTTACATAATGACGCCGATGCCGGGGAGCAGGCTCTTCGATGAGTACAAGACGGCAGGGAGACTTGTTACCGAAGATTTCACCGACTACACCGGTGCGAAGGCCGTCCACCGTCCGGATCACATATCGCCGCAACGATTGACGGAGCTTTACTGGTGGCTCTATGGAACGGTCTTTTCGAGGCGGGCGGTGCTCCGGAGGACATTGTTCCATCCCCGGGCGCTCCGACAACCATCGGCCTTCATCTTTGCTTTTTTTGTCAATCTTCACTATCGGCGGTACATCAAGAGGCGGGTCCCTCCAAATATTCTGTAGGAGGTGACGGAGGTTCGCATGAAGATAATGTTTGTCAAACCGGAAATCGGGGACATCATCAAGGGGTACCACCTCAATGACGGCGGGATGGAGCCGCTGCAGCTCGGCATCCTCGCCGCGCTGACGCCGCCGGACGTCGAGGTGGTCCTTTTCGACGAGCGGGTCGAGGCGATTCCGTTCGAAGAGCGGGCAGACCTGGTAGCGATCACCGTGGATTCCATCACGGCGCGGCGAGCATATGCAATCAGCGAACAGTTCCGCGCCCGGGGAATCCCGGTTGTTCTTGGCGGAATCCACGCGACACTGCTCCCCGAGGAAGCCTCCGCTCACGCCGACGCGGTTGTTGTCGGGGACGCGGAACCTGTCTGGGCTGACGTCGTCTCGGACGCCAGGGCAAGAAGGCTGCGCCGGCTTTACGCGGGACCGTTCACGGAGCCGCAGCGGGGAGTCCTGCCGCGGCGCGATCTTTTCCGGGGGAAGGGATATCTCCCGGTCTCGATCGTTCAGTTCAGTCGGGGCTGCCCGTTCAACTGCTCATTCTGCGCCGTGGCCCGGTTCTTCAGAAACTCATACAACTGCAGACAGATCGACGACGTCGTCAGGGAAATCGAACGCGACAACCTGCGCATCGTGCTCTTTGCCGATTACAACCTCATCGCCAACAGAGCCGCCGCGAAAGCGCTCTGCAGAGCGCTGAAACCCCTGGGGATTCACTGGGCCAGCCAGGTCAGCGTCGATGTCGCCCAGGACCCGGAGCTGCTGGAGCTCATGGCGGAGAGCGGCTGCCTGGGTCACCTGATCGGGTTCGAGTCGATCAATCCGACATCTCTTCGCTGGATGAACAAGACGCAGAACCTCCGCCACGAGGATCGGTATCGGTCGGTGGTCGAGCGGATGCGCGAGTACGGCTTCCAGGTCTGGGGGTCCTTCATGCTGGGAACCGACTACGATTCGGCGGAGTGCATCCAGAAAACCGTGCGGTTCGCCATCGAGAGCAAATTTGCGCTCGCGTTCTTTCATATCCTTGTCCCCTATCCGGGGACGCCTCTTTATGAACGGTTTCAAAGCGCCGGCCGCCTCCTGTATGGCGGTCAGTGGTGGGTTCATCCGGATTTTCACTACAATACGGCGACGTTCGTCCCGAAGCAAATGACGCCGGCCGAACTGGGGAAGATCACCGTATGGGCGAACAGGGAGTTCTACAGCGCTCGGTCAATCCTCGCCCGGTCGCTGGACACGAGAACGCACCTGAGCTCACTCCCAAAACTGCTTCTCTACATCAGATTCAACCTGCTTCTCCGGTATTCCAGCACATGAAGGCACCGCCCATGAACCCGTCATCGACACAGCGATCCGTTCCCCGAATCCTGTTCTGTTCACCATGCGGCCCGTATCCCAAAGCGCCCGTGGACAGGGATCCTGTCGATTTCTTCTACTATAGGAACACGCGCGGACAGGGACTCTTCCAGATGCGATCGTTTCAGAGCTGGTACTCGCTTCATTTTCTTGCCCAGAATGTCCCTGCGCCCTCTGTCGTGCTTGAAAATCCCACGATGCGCCGGTTTCAGGACGAGGTCCTGCGCGGCCGGTACCAGGTTGTCGCGATCGGCTTCACGGCCATCGCCACGGCGAGCGTGCTGCAGATGGTCGGCTGGCTCACGCATGCCTTTCCGGAAATCGACGTCATTCTGGGCGGATATGGGACGGCGGTCTTCAAGGACCCGGATGCAGCCGCATCCCTGCTCCAGTCGAAGGCAGATGCGGTCTGTTTTGGGGAAGGCATCGCGTTCATGCGCAACTACCTCGCCTCACGGTGGGGAATCCCCTCGATGAGATCGGCGGATGACGGGGAGTCCCTGCGGCAGGATTTCCCCGAAATCCAGAACTACTTCTTCCGCACCTCCATCCCTCTGTTCAGACAGCTCGTCCTCCTTGGCTCGCTCGGATGCACGTTCGGATGTCCGTTCTGCGCTACGTCGAGCCAGTTCGAGCACAGACGGCTTCTTGTCGCGTCAGGGCGGCAGCTCTTTGATGTCCTCCTTGCGCAAGCGAGGAAGCATCCGGACGACCAATCAGCGGTTATTTACGATGAAGATTTTCTGATCGACCGTCGCCGTGTGCTCGAGTTCATGCAGCTGATGGAACAGTGTGCCGAACTGAAGGCGCGTCCAATGCTTCTGACAGTGTTTGCCTCCGTGCGCTCCGTCAGGATGTACTCGATTTCCGAACTGCTCCGGTGCGGCATTGGAACGATCTTTATCGGTGTCGAATCGTTTCAGCCCGAGGTCCTCCAGCGCGAATCGATGATCAAGAGGGACGGCGACGTCGAGCGGCTGTTCGAAGAACTTCACCGTCACGGCATCAACACGCTCGGTTCTCTCATCCTTGGGTGGGACGGACAGACGTCCGCACAGATGCTGAGCGAGGGCGAGCGATTTGCCGCACTCAACCCGACGTTCTATCAGGTTGTGCCATTGCATCCGGTCCCCGGGACCCAATTATGGAAGAAACTCAGGAACGACAACCGGATGCCGGCGGGGTATCAATTCGAGAACGACAACATCCAGGAGTTCGCGTTCGAGCTCAGTGACGCTTCGCGCGACGAAGCGCTCGACGTGGTCTCGGGCACCTACCGCCGGCTCGTCGCGCAGGGCGGACCGTGGCCTTTCAGGTTCGCGGAGAACCTTCTCCGTGGCTATCAGCAGCTCTCAACGACAGATGATCTGCCCTGCAGGTGGCGTGCCGAGGCATACAGGAAACTGCTGGGCCCGGTTCTTCCTCTGGCAATGGTCAGCAGACTGCTCTTCCACGGAAGCGGGTTCGCCCGTCGCTGGCGGATGGCGATGCGCATCTGCACGAAGAGCTTCCCTTTCCTCACCCTGGGGTGCGCCGTGAGCGCCCTCCTGGAGCTTCCCGTTCTGGCTGTCCTCTATGTCGGCGCATGTATCTTCTTCTGGCTCCGGTCATCAGGCGATCACCCGAAGTGCATGAGGCGGGAATACGTCGGAAATGGCGGCATTTAGCCGCGCCGGGGTGTCACTGATAAACACTTTGGTGGGTTGGGGTGTTGATTTGAAAATGCTTGCAACAAGCCCAGCTCGCGGGCGCGAGCGATGGCTTCAGTGCGCCGCTGGACTTGCAGTTTGTCAAAAATCCGGCGGTTGTGACCTTTGACGGTATCCAACGCCACGAAAAGCCGCTCGCCGATCTCCTGGTTCGAGCGGCGCGGTTGCCAGGGGGCTGCTCACCACGCTGTGGGTCTCCCTTGTCGCCTTCGGCTTTGCTGTGGCGCTGGCGCTTCTCCTCGCCCTGTGCCGAACGTCGCCGCTGCGGGTGGTGCGAGAAACCGCCACGTTCTGGGTGGAGATCGTGCGCGGCGTGCCCATGCTCGTGATCCTCTACTACATCGCCTTCATTGGCGCCCCCGGTATCGTGGAAGCGGTGAATGCCGTGCTCTCGCCCCTGACGGCGGCAGGGATCCTCTCGGCCATGAGCATCCGGGGCATCGAGAGTCCGTCCACGCCGGGCAGTGGGAGGCGGCGTTCGCCCCGGGACTCCGACGGCGTCAGGCTCTTCGGCTGATCGTCCTGCCCCATGCGGTGCGGAACGTCCTGCCCCCGCTGGGCAACGAGTTCGGATGCTCGAGCGCCGTCTTTCCACCCGGAACAGGAAATCCGTCGCGCGTTAGCGATGCCTCTTCGCGGTCCTCCCGCCCGGAATATGCCCGAGTAGGAGCTACAGTAGTTGCCATGGCTCGGTCGGCTTTCTGCCGTGGAGGGCCTCGCCGTCCGGTTGACAATACGCAAGCGCTTGCGTATTATCGCGCCATGGGTAGGTCGATTCGAACCTCCGCCGCCACCCTCGGTTCTCGCGGCGGCCGCGCGGGTGTCGGCGCGGCGAAACGGCGCGGTGACTCCGATTTCTATCGCCGTCTAGTTGCCCGCCGCAAGGACCGCAAAGCCGGGAGCACCGGCATGGTTCATCGCAATCTCACTCACCAGGATTTCTCGGCAGCCGCCATCGACGACGTCATCAGCAACGGCACCTGGGATGCGTGGGTGCGGCTGCGTCTGGCCAT
>JBKQPS010000129.1:0-3885 GCA_052144915.1 Spirochaetia bacterium
GGAGGCGGTGCGTCAGCGCGAGCAGTCGCTGAGCTGCGCCCAGGCCGCCTTCGACGAGGCCGAGCAGGCGCCGGACGCTGTCGTGGAGGACACATTCCGCTACCTCTACCTCCAGATGCCCGAAATCATGGAGGCGCAGCTGGCACGGAGGAAGGCATAAAGGTCCTCACGCTCATCGAGGCCGTCACGGACGCACTGCGTACCGAGATGGCGGCGGATCAGTCCGTGATCGTGTTCGGCGAAGACGTCGGACTGGAAGGCGGGGTGTTCCGGGCCACCGCGGGGCTGCAGAAGGAGTTCGGGGAGGGGAGGTGTTTTGACACGCCGATCTCCGAAGCCGGGATCGTCGGCGCGGCCGTGGGCATGTCCGTGGTCGGGCTGCGGCCCGTCGTGGAGATCCAGTTCTCGGGATTCGCCTTTCCCGCGTTCAACCAGATCGTCAGCCACGTGTCGCGAATCAGGAACAGGACACGGGGGGCGCTCTGCGCCCCGATGGTCATCCGCATGCCGTACGGAGGAGGCATCCGTGCCCCCGAACACCACTCGGAGAGCGTGGAAGCGCTCTTCGGGCACGTCCCCGGGCTGAAGGTCGTCATCCCCTCCACGCCGCACGACGCGAAAGGGCTGCTGATCGCGGCGATCCGGGACCCGGACCCCGTGATCTACCTCGAGCCCGCACGCGCCTACCGCGCCGTGCGCCAGGAGGTGCCCGAGCAGGCCTACTCCGTGGAAATCGGGATTGCCCGGGTGGAGGCGGAAGGCGATGATCTCACGCTCGTCTCCTACGGGGCGCAGATGATCGAGGCGCGCCAGGCGCGCGCGGCCCTCGCCGCGGAGGGACGGTCAGTCGAGCTCATCGACCTGCGCACGATCTACCCCTTCGACTCGCGCACCGTGGTGGAATCGGTGCGGAAAACCGGCCGGCTCCTCGCCGTGCACGAGGGACCGCAGAGCTTCGGGGTAGCTGCCGAGCTGATGGCCACCGTCATGGAGCAGGCCTTCGACCACCTGGAGGCCCCGCCGGCGCGCCTTGCCGGCCCCGACGTGGTCTACCCCATGCCCCGCGGAGAGAGGCACTACCTCATCAGCGCCGAGCAGGTGATGGCAGAGGCACGAAAGGTGATGTCCTATGAACCGTGACGCGGGATTGTTCGAGTTCCGGTTCCCCGACATCGGGGAGGGCCTGACGGAAGGGACCGTGGTGGAGCTGAAAGTGGCGCTCGGACAGCGAGTGAAGGCGGGCGAAGCCCTCGCGGTCGTGGAGACGGACAAGGTCGTGACCGACATGCCTTCCCCCGTGGACGGGGTGGTCGTGGAGATGCCGCTCGTGAAGGGGCAGGTCGTGCGGGTGGGAGAGGTCGTCGCCCGCATCAGGACCAGCGCCGCTCCCGCATCTGCCGCATCGCCCGGCGCCGGCGCTGCTTCTGCCGACGGCGGGGCTTCCGACCGCCACGCGTCCCATGCGGAATCGGGGACGGTCGTGGGAAAGCTCGACACGGGATCCGGAGGCGTGCTCCCCGCGAGCAGTGAGGGCGTCTCGAGCTCGCAGGCGCGGGCTGACGGCAACGGCGGCGGGACCCGGGACGGCGGCGGCAACGGACACCGGGGCGGCGTCCGCGCGTCGCCGGTCGCGCGGAAGCTGGCCGCCGACGCGGGAATCGACCTTTCGCAGATCAGCGGCACCGGGCCAGGCGGCCGGATTCTGAAAAAGGACCTCGGAACGCGGAGCGCGCCGCGCGCCGCCCCCTCGGTGGCGGAAGCCGACGGAATCCAGGTGAAGAAGCTGTCCACGCTGCGGCTGGCCATCGCCGCCGCGATGGAAAAGAGCCAGGCCATTCCCGCCGCCGCGGTGCACGACTACACCCTCGTGGATGACCTGCTTCGCCTCCGCCGGGAGATGAACGAAAGCGCCCGGGAGAAGGTGGGGCTCCTGGCCTTCTTCGTGAAGGCGGCCGCGCACGCGCTCCAGGAGTACCCGCTGCTGAGCTCCACCTACTCGCACGACAGGAAGGAATACCAGGCGTTTCCCACGCCGCACATCGGCGTGGCGGTGGACACGGACGAGGGGCTCGTCGTTCCCGTGGTGAAAAACTCGACCGAGCTGTCCGTCGGGCGCATCCACGCCGAAATCATTCGACTGACGCAGAAGGCCCGGCAGAGAACCCTTTTGCTGGAGGAGATTCGCGGCGGGAGCTTCACGATCTCGAACTTCGGGTCGTTCTCGGGAGTCTACGGAAACCCCATGATCCTGCCGCCGCAGGTGGGGATACTGGGAATCGGGCGCGTGCACCAGGAACCGGTGGTGAAGGACGGGGCGGTGGTCGCCGCTTCGGTCCTCCCGCTCTCGCTGGTCGTCGATCACCGCCTGATCGACGGAGTCTACGCCTGCAAATTCCTCTCGCGGTTCATGGAGCTGGTCTCGCGGCCGCTGCTCCTGTTGATGCCCTGAGCCGCGCTACGGCTGGATCCCAACTTCGGTCTTTGACGGGACAGCCCTGAAAACCGCGTCACCCACGGGAGAGTGGGCTTCTGCCCAGTGGACGATTTCCCGCAGCTGTTCCGGCGCCGCGCCATTCGCACCAATGCGCACGTGAGTCCGTATGCTGAGCGGACCCGCGGCGATGGTTCCGTCGATCCCCAGCAAGCCCCGGTCATCCGAAACGCTGTCGACCTTCACCTCGAGCGTCGTAAGCGCTATCCCCAATTGCGCGGAGCGCATGGCGATAATCGTCGCGGCGCAGTTTGCATAGGCGGCTCGAAAGAACCAGCCGGGTGAGGGCGCGGCGTTCCCGCCGCCGACGGATTTCGGCATATCGGTGATGAGCTTTGCCCCGTCCGGCCCTTCGGCGCGGCAGCGAAGGCCTTCTTCCACCACGGCGGTGGCCGCGGTGTCCGTGTAGCGGCACTCGTCGGGGTGCGCCGAGAGATACTTGATCGCACTTTCGATCGATTTCTGAATGTGAGCGCTGGACATGCATGCCTCCTCGAATTCGCGGCCGTGGCGTGCGAGACTCCAGGTCCAAAAAATAGCGCTGCACGCTGCCGCTGACATCAGCGAAAATGACGTATTTCGCCAAAGAATTTGCTTGACCGTCCGTCTCGGACGGAAGTACCCATTTACTACCTGAGAATGCCAAGAACAGCGCGCGACGACGAAAAAGGCGTGGTCGAAGTGGAATACGTGCTCAAAGTTAGCTCCGCGGCCCTTTCACCCGTCGAGTATCGAACCCGGGAGCTCGGGCGATCCTTCGCCGCAGCCAGGCTCACACCCCGGGAGCAGGAAGTGGCCCTCCTCCTGTGCGAAAGGCTCAGCGTGGCCGAAATCGCCGAGCGCCTGTTTCTCAGTCCCCGGACGGTCGCGAAGCATCTGGAGCATATCTACGAGAAGCTGGGGCTGCACGGCAAGCGTCGCGTGTATGAGCAACTCCTTGGAATCGAAACACGCGGTCGAATCCCGGGTATCGCGAGAATCCGCGCCGCCGCCGGTTCCACGTCATGAGGCTCGACGTCGACATCTGGTCCGACGTGGTGTGTCCGTTCTGCTACATGGGCAAGAGACGGTTCGAGACCGCCCTGGCGCGCTTCGCGCACCGGGACTCCGTGAAGGTCGTGTGGCATAGTTTCCAACTCGATCCGGAGGCCCGCTTCGCCCCGGGCCAAACCGTTCAACAGTACCTGGCGGAACGCAAGGGCATCCCTTTCTCTGCGTCGCGGAGCATGCACGACCGGCTGACCGCCGAGGCAGCAGACTTGGGTCTCGCGTACGACTTCGACGCGGCTGTCATCGCCAATACCTTCGACGCGCATCGCCTGACACACCTTGCGAAAGAGCGCGGGCTGCAGGAAAGGATGGAGGAACGTCTCTTCGCCGCCTATTTCACCGAG
>JBKQPS010000130.1:0-9185 GCA_052144915.1 Spirochaetia bacterium
TGGCCTTTTCGGCTCCCATCGAAAAGAAGCCCGCGGTCCGACCCGCGAGCGAAATACCTTTGAAAATCCTCAGGAGCTCCGTAAACTCCAGCGGAACCTCGGCCGAAGCGGTCTTCTGCACCCCGAAAACGACAATATCCGCCGCATTCACCTGCGCAATGGTCGCTTCCTGCGCGCTTTTTACCACGAGCGTGACTTTCCCCTGTTCCAGAGCCTTTGCAACTGCCTCCACGAGCTTTCGATTTTCGGCAGTATCGGGCGCCCAAAGAACGAGCACGTTGTACATTCGGCTCTCCTGACGTGAAGTCTAATATCCAAGGTATGCCTTGTCAAATTGTCAAAAGCGGCGTAACGGCAGGTTCGCCGCATGTGCCTCTTGGCTACGGGCTGGCTGCCATGCATCCCTGCACTCGCTCGCCCTCGACTTCGCGGCCGCTCCTGGCGGCATTCCATGCCTACGGATACTGCCGTTTGAACATCGGGACTCGCGCTTCGGCGTTCAGCGAAAAGTCCGACACCTTGCCGTCCATGAGCGCGTGGTAGCCGAAACCCGCCACCATGGCCGCGTTGTCGGTGCACAGCTTCAACGAGGGGAAAATGACCTCGATGCCCTGCTCCGCGGTCATCCTCTCCCTGAGGTAGCTGTTCGCCGCCACCCCGCCCCCGGCCACGATCCGCCGCAGCCCCGTGTCCGAGGCAGCGGCGAGTGTCCGATCCACCAGGATGTCGATGGCCGCCCTCTGAAACGAGGCGGCGATGTTCGCGACGCTCTGCTCCGACTTCCCGTCCCAGAACTGGCCGCTCTGGTGAATCACCGCGGTCTTCAAGCCCGAATACGACACGTCGTAGAAGGCGTCCCCCTTGTGCAGGGACGGTTTCGGGAAGAGGAAGGCGCGCGGGTTTCCAGTCTTCGAAAGCCGGTCGATTGCGACGCCCCCGGGGAATCCGATGTCGTAGTACTTGGCAACCTTGTCGAAAGCCTCGCCGCAGGCATCATCGATCGTCGTTCCCAGGACCGTGATCCGGTCGTGGCGTTCGACCCGCGCGATGATCGTGTGGCCTCCGGAGACCAGGAGACCGAGATATGGGTACGCGATGTCGCGCTCCAGGTGCGGGGCGTAGAGGTGGGCAAGGATGTGATCCACGCCGACGAGCGGCTTCCCGAGCGCCCACGCGAGCCCTTTCGCGTACGACAATCCGACCAGCAGGGAGCCGATGAGGCCCGGCCGATAGGTCACTGCCACGGCGTCGATCTGTTTCTCCGTCGTGCCCGCCTCGCGCAGGGAATCTTCGACCACGCCCCGGATCCATTCGATGTGCTTGCGCGAAGCGATCTCGGGCACCACGCCGTAGTAGGGTTTGTGGAAATCCACCTGGCTCAGAACGATGTTGCTGAGAACACTGCGGCCGTCCTCCACCACCGCCGCCGAGCACTCGTCGCAGGAGCTTTCAATCCCGAGAAGCCTCAACGGACCGTCCCCTTTCGCGCGCGTCGAGAACGTCCGCCAGGCGCACCATGCGCACGCCCTGTGCCGCGAGGTTCTTTTCCGCGCTGCGCAGTATAGCGACGACCCCCCTGTTCTGTACATGACCGATAGCCACCGCGGTGCCCCTGCTCTTCGCCTCCGACACACCCTTGTCGAAACCGGCGACGATCGCATCCTCGTCCACGTCGTCGTCGATGAACACGTCCCTCTGGAGAATCGGCATGCCGAGGGCTTCGGCAATCCGGGGGCCCGCGGTGCCGGCCGTGGTGCGGCTGTCGACGAAAAGCATGCCGCGGCTCTTCAGGTAGCCGAGCACGGCGGTCATCACGGTCTCGTCCGCCGTGGCTTTCGACCCCATGTGGTTGTTCATGCCCAGAGCTCCGGGCACGGACGCGAAGTCCGCATCGAGCAGCTGGCGGATCTCCGCGGGGCTTTGCCCGGTGAGGATCGCCCCGGGTCCGGGGTTCCCGCCTCCGACCGGTTCCATGGGACAGTGGAGGATCAGGTCCTTCCCGGCGGCGCGGACGCGCCGCGCGGCCTCGGTGCTGTGCGGAAGGTTGGGCAGCACCGCGACGGTCAGGGGTACGGGCAGGTCGAGGAATGCCTGGAGCTCTTCGAGACTGTACCCGGCGTCATCGATGATGACGGCGAGCATTCCCTGCTCTTCCGGCCGGGGCCGCTCGGGCGGGAGGGAGGCCGCGCGGGTGCGGGCGGCGACCCGCGATGCTTCTAGGGGCGCAGGAGGCACCGGTTCCAGCGGCTGCCCGGGCGCCGGCCCCACCGCCGGCTCCTGCGCCGGCTCCCCTGGCGGCGCGGCGGGCGGCACCCGGGCGGGCGGACAGGCGACGAGAAACGCAACGACGGCCGACGCCGCGAGAAGCGCGAGGATTGCGGCGAAGCGGGCCGGGGGCAGAGGGCGTGAACGGGAGCGGCGCACGGCCTACTCCGAAGCGTCAGGTGTAGACATACTCCTTCAGCTCATCGGAGAAGCTCCGGAGTTTCTTGAGCGCCCGCATCTCGATCTGGCGCACGGTTTCCGGAGATATGCCCAGCTCGTCGCCGATCTTCTTCAGGGTATATCGCTTGCCGCTGACGAAAGAGAAGCGGTAGAGAAGTACCTGGCGTTCCTTCTCCTGCAGGTCCCCCAGGAATCTCAGGGTGTCCTCCTGGAGCGTCTTTTTCAGCAGCGTGCGCCCCGGATCGAAGGAATTGTCCTCCACCACGTCGTGCAGGGTTCCCGAGTCCGCGGAGATCGCGGAGTCCAGGGACGCGACCGCGCTGCTGGAATTGATGATGGAAGCGACCTCTTCCTCTTCCAGCCCGATCTCCTCCGCGATCTCCTGGAGAGACGGCTCGCGCATGAGCACCTGGGAGAGATTGTTGTAGACCTTGTTGATTCTCCGCAGCTTTTCTTCCTGGCGGTGAGGAAGCCTGATCACCCGTTTCTTGTTCGACAGGGAGCGCACGATGGCCTGCTTGATCCACCAGGACGCGTACGTGCTGAAACGCACCTGCTTTCGGAAATCGTATTTCGACACGGCTCTCATGAGGCCGAGGTTCCCCTCCTGGATGAGATCCAAGATCGAGACTTCCGGCGTGAGGTAGTTCCGGGCGATCCTCACGACGAGCCGGAGATTCGATTCGATCAATCGCGACCGGGCACTCTCGTCACCGGCCTGGATCCTGCGGGAGAGCTCCAGCTCTTCCTCGAAAGTCAGGAGCTTCGCCTTCTTGATCTGTTCGAAGTAGGCTCTGAGGTTATCATCCGCTGAGATCGATAACTCTCTCTTCCTGCTCATCATCGGCTCCCGCAACTATAGTGCAAGATACATGCCAAGCACAGAATCAGAAGCTTGAACCTAATTACTTATAGAATAACGAATTGCATAAGCAACCGGGCGGCGAACATTCTGGAGCAGGAATCCGTATGTTTTTGGATACAGCCAGTACCTATTGTTTGGATGACACCTGCCTGTAGATCATGTCCGCGAGCCCGAACTGCGCGGTCGAAGCCATTTTCTTCGCATATTCGTCGTACAGCATGTCCTCATAGACATCCTGGCCGAGGCCGCCTCCAAGCAGATCGTCTTCCTTGTGGATGGTCTTTCTCATCACGTCCAGCATCTGCTTGATGAAGAGCGCTTCGAAGTCCTCGCTGGCCTTGTAGAGCTCGCTGTTCCTGTCGATGGCGGGCTTCCGCGCAGAAGCGCTTGCCACGGGAGAGGAGTGGCTGTTGACGCCGGTGGAAATCTGCATCTTCGGGCTCCCTTCACATGATGACGAGGTCACCGAAGAGCGCGCCGGCCTTTTCGATAGCCTGGAGCACTCCGATGATGACGTCCGCCTTCAGCCCCACCGCCTTGAGGGCGGCGACAAAATCGTCGACGGTGGTCGTATCCCCGATGACGAAAACGTCGGGAGATGCCGTCGAAGAGGAAGTGCCGCCGGAAGGGGCGTAGCCGACCGACACTCGCGCCATCCGGTAGGAAACAGCCACCTTGCCGATCCTCACCTTGTCTCCCATGACGATCACCCCGTTGGCGGCGTTGATCACCACCCGGCCTTCGGAGTCCGGGGTCACAGTGAGGGCTTCCAGCTGCGCGAGAAAGCCGACGGGGTTCGCCCTGCTGGCTTCCGGAAGCTGCACATCGATGAGCGACGCGTCCCGACTGGTCACCGTGATGCCGGAAAACGCCGTCTCGATGGCCTTCTGGACGGCACTGGCGGTCACGAAGTCGGGATTCCGCAGCACGATGGACACGACGTTGTTGTCCAGGTACTGCGAAATCACCTCCTTCTCGACGATCGCACCCTGGGAAATCGTGCCGACCGTCTTCGATCCGTTGGGATCCTGGGTCGTCATCACCCTTCCCTGTGCAACGGCGTAGGTCTGGCCGTTGGCCGCCTGGAGATTCGCCTGCAGGAGAATACCGCCGTCGAGGTCACGGGCGTCGCCGATGCTCGAGACCGTGATGTCGATCCTGTCTCCCGCGCGTGCGAAGGGCGGGAGCTCGGCGCTCACCATGACGACCGCCGCGTTCTTGCTGCGCACGTCCTGGGGAGCGATGGAGACGCCGAAGCTCGACACCAGCGAGGACAGGGACGACCGCAGCAGGGTCGAGCTGGACGAATCCCCTTTTCCGTTCAGCCCGGTCACGAGCCCCAGGCCGAGCACCTGGTTTTCCCTGATGCCGCGCACCGCGGCGATGTCCTTGATGCGCACGGAAGGAGCCGCTCCGGCGGCCGTCGCGATCGAGATGAGGAAAAAGGCCAGGAGCCTACGGGAGGTCAACCTGCACCGCCTTTCCATCCATCACGCGTCCCGTAAAAGTCCTCTGGCTCTCCGCGACATACACGCTGACGTTCTCTCCCACGGGAGCGCTGGAGAGCGCCTTGCCGGGAACCTCCACCGAGATGGGACCTTTTCGGAAGACCACGCGGACGAGCGAGCTCGCCTTCACGCCCTGCGATAAATCCGTTCTTTCCGGCGCCGCCGCGAGCGTGGCGCGCCCGCTCACGGAGTTCCCCGCGGAGTCGGTCAGGAGAAACGATATCTCGACTGCGTGGGATGTTTTCACCACCTGGAATGCCGGGGTCCCGTCCTGGGGCGCCCCGCCCCGCAGACCGGACTGTGTGAAGGAAATATCGACCCTGCCGTCATCGACGAGCCCCTGGGCCGCCAGAAAATCGACAAGGCGGTCCAGGAGGTAGGTCTCCCCTTCCGCCGAGGTGCCTTTTGGAATCAGGACGGTCCTTGCGCCGACGATGATGGCGTCCTGGCCGAAGGCTGCCTCGAGCTGGGGCATATAGAGGGAAGTCGGCAGGTACTGCACGGATTCGCCGAGCACGGTCAGGCTGCGTGACATTGCCTCTTTCTGCTCCGCGGAGGCGGGACCGGAGGCCTGGACGATCGCGCCCAGGCTGACGTCTCCCTGCGCCGCGACGACCACGTGGTGCACGTAGAGCGCGGCGACCGACGGGCTGGTCTGGGCGCCCAGTGCGGGCCCGAAAAAGATGCCGGGCAGCAGGACCGCGAGGCGGAGCGCGCGCAGTCGCATCACTCTACTCTCACCTCTTCAGCGACGTCGCGGTCGCGAGCATCGAATCCGACGTCTGGATCGCGCGGGAGTTCAGCTCGTATGCCCGCTGGGCGACAATCATGTTGACCATCTCCTTCACCACGGACACGTTGGACATCTCGAGGAACCGCTGCTGCACTTTGCCCATGCCGTCGAAACCCGGCCGCCCGGGGATCGGGTCCCCGGTCGCGTTGGTGACCTTCAACAGGTTCTGCCCGATGGCTTCCAGCCCCGCGGGGTTCACGAACCGGTACAGTTCCAGTTGACCCACCTCGACAGGGTCGTCGCTGCCGGCCACCTTCACGGTTATCCTGCCGTCCTGGGAGATCGCCAGGCTGTCGTTGATGAAGCCTTCGGGGAGAATCACCTCGGGGGTGAGCTTGTAGCCGTCCGAGGTGACGAGCTGGCCGTTCGAGTCGATCTTGAAGGAGCCGTCGCGCGTGTACCCGTAGGTGCCGTCGAACTGGATCACCCGGAAAAATCCTTCGCCTTCTATCGCAAGGTCCGCGGGGTTGCCGGTCGACTGCAGGGCCCCCTGCGTGAAGATCTCCTGCGTGGCGCCCGGCTTGACGCCGTGGCCGACCTGCACGCCGGTCGGCACCACCGTGTCCTCGGTTGCCGGAGTTCCTGCGAGCTTCAACGTCTGGTAGAGCAGGTCTTCGAAGTCTGCCCGCATCTGCTTGAAACCCGTCGTGTTCACGTTCGCCAGGTTGTTGGAGATCGTGTCGATGTTGAACTGCTGGCCGGTCATGCCGGACGCGGCCGTCCACAGTGAGCGCATCATACTTTCACCACCTCATCCCACAGCTTGCCCATCAGTGCATCCTCGGTCTGGATCGTCTTTTGATTGGCGTCGTAGGCCCGGTTGACCTCGATCATTTCCACCATTTCCTGGACCGCGTTCACATTCGCCCCTTCCAGGAATCCCTGCCGCACTTTCGGACGGACCTCCGGGCCGATGATCTGCGCATCGCCGGATTCATCGGTCGTCCGCCAGTACGAGTTCCCCTGCTTCTGGAGGTATCGCTCGCGCTTCACGTCGACGAGCCTCAGGCGGTCCACTCTTTCGATGTTCTCCCACTGGTTTTCCGCCTGTGACACCAGCCGCTTGTCGTCCGCGGCAAAGGTTGCGTTCTGCCAGACCGTCCCGTCCTCGTCGATGACGAAGTTGTTCTTCTTCAGCTTGATGGGCCCCGTCTCGCCGAGCACGAAGTCCCCGGATTTCGTCACGAGGTAGCCGTCGCTGTTGACCAGGAAGGCGCCGTTGCGGGTGAGCCGTTCTCCCTGCGGGGTCTGCACGGTCAGGAAGCCCCTGCCCTCGAGTGCGACGTCGAAGTCGTTTTCCGTCTGCTTCATCGCGCCCTGGGTGAAGTTCGTGTAGACCTCGTTGGTCTCCACGCCGGTGCCCACGGTGCCCACGATCGGTGAGGCATCCACCGAGCCGAAGGGGAACCGGTAGACCCCGTCGTCATTCATCCGCCGGATGAGCATCTCGGGAAACGCCTTCTGGATGGCCGTGTCTTTCTTGTAGCCGTTCAGGTCGACGTTGGCCAGGTTGTTGGCGATCTCGTCCAGCCGGTTCTGCTGAACATTCATGCCGCTCGCCGCGGTAAACAGCCCTCGAACCACGAATGCCTCCCCGGCCACGGTACCCCGTGGCATTTGTCCCGGCCACGGTACCTTGCACGGTATTCCGTGCAGCTCCGTGGCATTTGTGCGGCCACGCTTGCGTGGCATTTGCTTCGGTTCCACTCACATTATCGGTGCCGCCGGATCTTCCTTGATGACGTCGTGGGTTGTCATTCAGGGTGCTTTTCGGTATTCTGCACGGCAGTTCTCCACGCCAAGATAGCTCAGCTGGTAGAGCAGCGCATTCGTAATGCGCAGGTCCTGGGTTCGAGTCCCAGTCTTGGCTCAAGGCAAGGATGCCGAGACCCGCCCGAGGCACGGATGCCGCAAGGGCGGGTAGAGCCTGCGGCCTTCAGCGGCGGGAGCGGGGGGGAGCTCGCCTCCATCCCGGCCTAAAATTCTTCTCGACACGCACGTTTTGTCTGTGATAATCTGCTCGTATGCGCAAGGTCCTCAGCATGCGGGGAGTGATTCCTGTCGTGATGTGCCTCCAGGTCGTCCCGCTCCTGATCTTCCCGTCGTCCTCCTGGTCTGTGAAAACGCAGGAGTGGTGGCTTCCTGTGCTTCTCACCTTCCTGGTCGTCATCTCCCTCGTACAGCTTCTCGTCCGCAAGAGCCAGGCGATATGGCCCTGGTACCTCGTGTCATTTGCGCAGGGAGTCAACATCATCAGCCGAATCATGATGCTCCTTCCCCATACCACCGTGAACAATGAAGGCACCCAGGTGTTCAACTCGGGGTACTTCATTATCGCCGTGGTTGCGATGCTTCTCTCGGCCTTCGAGATCTGGTACAACGAGCTGCCCGAGGTGCGCAAGAAGCTCCTTTCTTCCTGATTTTTGCGCCCGTACTCGAGGGTGCGTATTGACATATTATGCATCTATTGTATAGTTTTCCGTGAACTGTGTTCTTGATAGACGCTTTTTGAACAACTTTATGAAGGAGGTTTGAATGAAGCGTTTTCTGACTCTCACTGCCATTGCCCTGGTCCTCATGGTGGCCGTCATCGGCTGCCAGCAGGCACCCAAGGTTCTGAAGGTCGCGGTCCTCGCGCCCCTCTCGGGACCTGTTCCCACGTTCGGCGTCTCGACGCGCGACGGCGCGCTCCTGGCGATCAACGAGTGGAACGCAAAGGGCGGGGTCCTCGGCATGAAGATCACCCCGATCGTCGAGGACAGCCAGTGCACGCCTGACCCCGCGGTAAACGCGGCGAACAAGGTCATCAACCAGGACAAGGTGCACTACATCATCGGCGAAGTCTGCTCCAAGGCATCGATCCCCATCTCGGAGATCGCCAACGCGGCCAAGGTCATCCAGATCAGCCCGACCTCCACCAACACGGCGGTGACGGTGGACAAGAGCGGCGCCACGAAGGCCTATGTCTTCCGCGCATGCTTCATTGATCCGTTCCAGGGCAAAGTGGGCGCCACGTTCGCCACCAACAGCCTGAAGGCGAAAAAGGCCTTCATCATGTTCGACCAGTCCAACGACTACGTGAAGGGCCTGGCCGAGGCGTTCGAAGCCACCTTCACCCAGCTCGGCGGGACGATCGTCGGCAAGGAAAGCTATGACGGCGCGAAGGACACGGACTTCTCCGCCATCCTCACGAAGGTGAAGGTCGCGAAGCCCGACATCGTGTACCTCCCGGACTACTACAATGTGGTCAACCTCGCTGCCAAGCAGGCCAAGGCGAAGGGAATCACGGCCCCGTTCATGGGCGGTGATGGGTGGGATTCTTCCGACCTCGACGTCAAGGCCGCCGACGGCGGGTACTACACCAACCACTACGATGCCTCCGACCCGCGTCCCGAGGTTCAGGACTTCATCAAGGCCTACGGCGCGGCGTATAAGTACGACAAGGGCAACCCCAAGGTCCCCGACGCTCTCGCGACGCTCGCGTATGACGCGACGAACATCCTTCTCACCGGAATCAAGAACGCGGCCGCGGACAACACCGACAAAGTGAAGACCGCCCTGGAAGGCATTTCCT
>JBKQPS010000131.1:0-9664 GCA_052144915.1 Spirochaetia bacterium
CCCTCGACGACCTTCGGGCCGCTGACGCGGACATCGTGAACATCGGCCAGTACCTGCAGCCGACCAGGACCCACATTCCCGTCCAGAGGTACTGGACTCCCGAGGAGTTTGCAGAGCTGCGGGAGGCGGCCCTGCAGAAGGGGTTCCTGCACTGCGAGGCAGGACCGCTGGTGCGCTCCTCGTACCACGCGGGTGAGCAGTATGAGAGCTTCCGCCAGAACTTCGCGCGCATCAAAGCGATGAAGACGGCGGCGGGCCCGGCAGCCGCCGGGAGCGCGGGCGGGTGATCGAGACACCGCTGCCCAGCCCGCCCACGGGGCGGCGGCGGCCGCGCGGCGCCCCGCGCGCGCACCGGGTCCTCGGCCGCCGGGACATCTCGCGCAGCGCCTATGTCCTGCGCTTCACCCGCGAGGATCTCCGCTTTGTTCCCGGGCAGTGGATCAATGTCGGCCCCGCGGGCCGGAGAGACCAGCGCGAATACAGCATCTACTCGTCCCCCGACGATGATTTCCTCGAGATACTGGTGAAGGAAATCCCCGGCGGCACGGTCTCACCGGCCCTGCGCCGCTGCCGGCCCGGCGACCCCGTGGAGGTCGAAGGCCCTCACGGCGCCTTCACACTGGTGGAGGGAACCCGGGAGCCGCCGCGTTTCCTTTTCTGCGCCACCGGCACGGGTGTCTCGCCGTTTCACTGCTTTGCCCGGTGCGTCCCGGGGCTGGAGTACCGGCTCCTCCACGGCGTGGGTACCCGGCAGGACTTCCCGGAAACAGACGTGTTTGCCGCGCAACGCTACGTTCCCTGCGTGAGCCGCGGGGCGGCAGGAGAGGGGGCCTTTCCGGGCCGGCTCACCGCTTTCTTGAAAAAGGAGCAGGTCGACCCTTCCGCCTATTGCTACCTCTGCGGCAACAGCGACATGATCTACGAAGTCTACGGCATTCTGAAGGACCACGGAGTGCCGCGCGAGCACATCTTCGCGGAGGTGTACTTCTGACGATGACGGCAGTGACGGCTGCGCGCGCCACGATGTGTCTTTGTGTGCTCTTTTCGGCTTCCGCGCTGCGCGCGCAGGAGGTATCCCGGCGCTACACGGAAATCCACGGCAAGGACGTGGAAACCGTGGAATACCGGATTTCCCTCGATGCAGGGGACGCGACGGTCAGCTCGACGGAAAGCGACGAGGTGGATTCGATCACCTGGCGCTCGGGCGTCGGGACCTCGGACTGGCAGACGACGGACCCGAAGGCGGGAAGCGCCCTGCACGGCGAGAGAACGGGGAATCTCATCCACGTGACGGGAACGCTGAAGGGGAAGACGGTCGAGCGGGACGTGAAGATCGACCCCGCCCCCTGGTACCAGATCTTCGGCCCCCTGCTGCAGGAGCTACTGCCCGACGGAACGGCGCAGAAGGAGTTCTGGGTCGTGAATCCCGACGACCTTTCCGCGCACAAGATGCAGGCCAGGCGCGCGGGCACGGAACGGATCACGATCAACGGGGTGACGCTGGATGTTTTCAGGATCCACTTCTCTCCTGCCGGGGCGCTTTCCCCGTTCTGGGGAGCAGACTACTGGTTCCGGCAGAGCGACGGCGCGTACGTGAGCTCCCGGCTGCCTGAAAACGGCGGCGTCATGGTGGCCACGATCGAGGACCCCAACCAATAGAACCGAAAACGGCCGCCCGACAGCGCTGGGAGGCTCTGGACGATCTGCGGGGCCTGGCGATCCTGGTCATGGTTCCCGTGAACGTCGCCGCGGTCTTCACCGCGATACCGGCATGGTTCAAACACGCCCCCGGGCCGGGCCTTACCCTCCCGGATTTCGTCGTGCCCGCCTTCCTGTTCTCCCTCGGCCTCTCGGCGTCGTTCTCATTCAGGGCGCGCATCCGCAACCGGGGATTCGGCCGCACGTTCCTGCATGCCCTGGTCCGCCACGCGGTGCTTTTCGCGTTCGGCTCCATCGGGATCCTGCTCGTGGACCATTCCGCCCGCTGGGAGATCCTGCAGATGCTGGGCGCCACGGGCCTCTTCTCTTTCTTCTTCCTCCTGCTGCCGCCGTGGCCGCGCATCGGGGCAGCGGCGCTGCTCCTTGCCCTGGTGGAGATATTCCGTCCCCTCGGCCTGGGCAGCCTCATGAACGCCTGGTATGACACGGGCATCGCCGGTCCCTGGGGCACGTTCAGCCTTTCCTTTTTCGCGATCACCGCCTCGGCCCTCGGCGAGCTCGTGAAGGACGCCTCATCGGAAAAGCGGCTCTCGGTGACGGCTCTTTTCGCCGCGTCGCTCGGCGCCGCGGGACTCCTCGCGCTGATCCTTTTTCCCTTCAGCAAGCACGTGCTGTCGCTGAGCTACATCCTCTTCACGGCCGGCGTCTCCTCGGGGCTCCTCGCGCTTCTCGTCCTGCTGCGGGAGATCATGGGTCTGAAGCTTCCTGTCGCGGGGAGCCTCGGCCGCAATGCGCTGGTGCTCTACATGCTGCACTCGGTGCTGGGCGTGGGCATCCAGGCCCTCCTGGGCGATGCCGCTTCTGCCGGTTGGGCGTGGGCGGCGAGCTTCGCCGTGCTCGGGATCTGCATCCTGACAGCCGGGCTGATGGACCGCAGGGGCCTGTACGTCAAGCTGTAGGGAGGCGCAGAGTCTTCACGTGCGGGTATGCGAGGATCTTCCTATCCTTTGTGACCAGGGTCGCTCCGAAAGACAGGGCCGTGGCAATGATGATCCGATCAGCGGGATCGGCGTGGAGCGGCTCGGGCAGCTCCACGGCAAGCCGGGCAATGGTGTTATCCACGGGCACGAAGTGGAAGAGAGCCAGCCGCTCGCATTTCTCGACCCACAGCCTTGCGGGGATGCGAAGCTCGAGTCGACCCCTTCGCTCGAGCATGAAGACCTCCCAGACGCTGATGGACGAGATTCCCACGGGCACCCGTCCGCCGCGAATGGCATCGAGCGCCGGTTTCGGCAGCGTCGACGGGTCGTCGATGTAGCCGACCCAGATGTGAGTGTCGAGAACGATCACCGCGCGGCTTCCCAGTCTTCCGCGCTGACGGGCTCGTACGGATCGACGTATTTCACCAGCAGGCCGCGGAGCGCGACGAGCTCGTTCTCGTCTGCCTCATCGACCGGCGAGATCCTGGCCACGGGCCGGCCGTGGTCCGTGACGAGGATTTCCTGCCGCGTTTCCTCGACGAGCCGGAAATACTCGAAGGCCTTCGGCTTGAAGCTCGACTTGGAGACTTTCACCGGCGATCTGGACCTCATAGGACCATGGTAACGAGTCCATGGTCCACTCGTCAAGACAGCCGCGGCACCCAGAGGTGGCGCTTCATGTCCACGCTTCCCCGGACGGTCACGGCCACCCCTTCGGACCTGAGCAGGGTTCTCTGGCGCTCGAAGCCGGCCCCGCGCGGCAGGGAGATCGATCCGCGGCTGTTGATCACCCGGTGCCACGGGAGGTGTTCCTTCCTCGAAAGGGAGTGCAGCACCCTCACCACCTGCCGCGCCGCGAGCGGGCTTCCCGCAACGGCGGCAACCAGGCCATAGGTCGCCACCTTCCCCCGGGGAATGGCCCGGATGATGCGCACCGCCCGGGCAGTGAACGGCGCATATTCCCTCATCGGACCCCGGAGGGCAGCGGTGAGGCCTCCAGGAACTGCAGCGTCCGCGCGCGGAGGGGCTCGGGCAGCTCGGCTTGCGCCGCGGCCATCACCTGCGCGTCGGTGAGCTCCGCGTTCGACATGGCGATGTCCGGCACGCTGCCGCGCACGTCGAAGACGATGTACTTCGGACTGCCCGCTGCCGCTGACCAGGGCTGCCACACGGGAAGGTCCGGCCCGGGCGCCCCGGCCGGTGCGTTGGGGTCTCCCGTGCGCGCGAACCACGCGATGTACCTCATCATGGCGTCGGAAAGCGCCTTCCGCCCGCGCTCGTTCTGCGGCGTGAAAAGGAACAGCTGGAACACGCCGAATAACGAGTCGCTGCCGAGAAAGAACGGCACGTCCAGGCCGTGGAAGGCACCGAGCTCGCTGCCCCAGGGCTCCGGTATCACGCTCTGCCCCCCCGGGCCCGGCGTTCCCCACCGGAACTGGTAGGCAAAGACCGGAGGCTGGTCGGCGTGGACGACGAGCCTCCGCGCCACCTCGTCGACCCCCGACACCTTCCAGCGCGCGCCGCCGTACCGCGCTGCCGCGCGGAAAAGATCGCTCTGCCCGGACAGGTGCGATCCGAATCGGAGGAAGATCGTGAGCTCATCCGCATTGCTGCCGAGAATCACCGGCACCTTGTTCGGGTAGGCGCCCGTGTTCAGGACTTCGTAGCCTTGCAGGGGGATGACGGCCCCGTCCCGGAGAATTGCGGGGTTTTCGATCATGCCCAGCGCGAACACCCGGTAGAGGGAGAGGATTTCCCGATCGCTTTTCGACCGGAGGTACGTTCGGATCTCCTCCGCGCTCATCGCCGCGGCATGATTGGAAGCGCCCTCCCGGGTCCGCGCAGTGCCGTCCTTCAGCAGGAGCCGCTCCAGGACATCCCGCCCCTTCGCATCGGCTTCATCGACGCTTCGCGTGAGGGCACCCCCGCTCTCCGACATTGCACGCTGGAAAAGCCCGCGCGCGGGAGGCGAGATCAGGAGGGACAGCACGTCGATGCCGCCGGCGGATTCACCGGTGACAGTGACGAGACTCGGATCTCCCCCGAAGGCCGCAATGTTCTGACGGATCCATTTCAGCGACTGGATGATGTCCAGGGTCCCGAAGTTGCCCGACGCGTCTTCGGCCGACGCGCCCTCCCGCAGCGCGGGGAGTGTAAACCAGCCGAACGGGCCCAGGCGGTAATTCACGGACACGAACACCACGCGGGAACGCGCCGCAACGTGGCTGCCATAGTAGGTGGCGGTTTGCGTCGCCGAGCCCATGGAGTTGCCGCCGCCGTGTATCCAGACGTACACAGGGAGGCCGGCCGCCGCGTCACGCGGTCTCCAGACATTCAAGTACAGGCAGTCTTCGCTGCCGTGGATCCGGCCCGAAAAAACCGGGCTGAACTGCGTGCAGCCTTCGTGGAACGCGGTCTGCCGGCGCACACCATCCCAGGGCACCGGATCCTGCGGGGCGCGCCAGCGCAGCGCCCCCGTGGGAGGGCGCGCAAAGGGAACAGCCTTCCACACCCAGGTATCGTCCGCATCTTCGATGCCCTGCACGACTCCGCAGTGTGTCTGCACGAACGGCGACCCCGTCCACTGGCCCGGGATCGAAGGGGCCAGGGGAGGAGACACGCTCCCGCAGGACAGCACGAAGAGCGGGAGGAGCAGGGGCAGAAGAAAGCGGAAGGCTCTGCGCACGGCGATTGCCACCAGGATCGCGGCGGTCTATGCCGCGGACTCTCTCTGGGCGAGCGCTTTCTGGATTTCCTCGGTGTCAGCCGGCGAGAGGCGCCAATCGGCGGCGCCGGCAAGCGCTTTCGCCTGGCCGGGCCTTCGGCCTCCGACGATTGCCGCCGTCACCTCGGGCCGGCTCAGCACCCAGGCGAGGGCCAGCTCTCCGACGCTGCGGCCGCTGCGCCGCGCGATCGGGCGGAGCTTCTCCACGAGCGCGAGGTTGCGGCCCAGGTTGGGTTCGGTGAAATAGGGATTGTTGCGCCGCACGTCGTCCGCCGCGAGTGATGCGACCCGTTCCGCGCTGAACGCGCCTGTCAGGAGGCCCATCTGCAGGGGACTGTAG
Source organism: Spirochaetia bacterium (assembly GCA_052144915.1). GTDB lineage: Bacteria > Spirochaetota > Spirochaetia > SZUA-6 > Fen-1364 > Fen-1364. Next base: position 5,705 of record JBKQPS010000131.1, read on the forward strand.
CAGATCACGCCGATCCCGTTTTCCGCGCAGAAGGGAAGAATCTCCTTCTCCACGTCCCGGCGGAGCATGCTGTAGGGCGGCTGGAGCGAGGCAACGGGGTGAATCGGCTGGATGCGCCGCAATTGCGCCGGGTTGAAGTTGGACACTCCGGCGTAGCGCACCTTTCCCGCCTTCACGGCCTTCCCAATCTCTTCCCAGGCTTCTTCGATCTTCGGCTCGGGATCGGGCCAGTGAATCTGGTACAGGTCGATCCAGTCGGTCTTCAGCAGTCTCAGGCTGCCCTCCAGCTCGGACCGGACGCTCGCCGCATCAAGCACGGCGGCGATCGACCCGTCGGGATTGCGCGTGCGCCCGCACTTTGTCGCCACGAACACCTTCTCTCGCCGGCCCGCCAGCGCTTTCCCCACGATTTCCTCGGAATGTCCGTGACCGTAGACGGCCGCGGTGTCAATCCAGTTGATGCCCAGGTCGAGAGCCTCGTGGATGACGGCCACGGAGTCCGCGTCATCCTGGCTTCCCCAGCTGTACTTCCAGCCCGCACCGCCAATGGCCCACGTGCCCAGGCCGATGCGCGTGAGCTGCGGTCCGTTCCTGCCCAGCCGCCGCGTGGTCATGTCGCGCTCCTTGTCTCCACCGCCGTCTTCGTGTCCGCCGCCTCGCGGCAGCGAAGCGCCAGCTCGCTGATCGCGAAGGCATCGCCGGCGGTGATGCGCAGCGGTGTGCCCTCATCGAGATGGCGGATGAACTCCTGGAACAGCGAGAGCGGCTCCTCTTTGTCCAGCCGGCGCGGGGCGGCGCCACGGGGGAAGATGCTCGCCTCGCCACCGGCGATTTCCAGCACGCCCTTCTCCCCGGCGATGCGGACCCGGTCTTCTCCGTGCGTCGGGGCGGAGCCCGGTCGGAAATAGTCGAACGCCAGCGTCGCGCACCCGGAGTTGGCCAGCCGGAACATGCACGCGCCGGAGCTTTCCATTTCCCCGTGCCCGCCGTTTCCGCGGGCCGTGTGGCACCCCGAGACCTCGGAGATCGCCCCGCCGGTGAACCAGTGGATCCAGTCGATGCCGTGGATCGCCACCCAGGGGATCGTGCCCCCGTAGGTGGCGCGGTGGGTGTACATGGGGTGCCGGCTTCCCAGCTTGTACGACTTCAGCGCGGTAATGAGGAGCGGCTCTCCCACCAGGCCGTCCTTCAGCGCGTGCCAGGCGGCGGAAAAGCTCGGAATATATCGCGAGGTGAGCATGGGGCAGAGGACCGCCCGACCCGGTGCATGCGCGCGCCTCAGCCGTTCCAGCTGCTCGAAGGAGACAGCCATGGGCTTTTCCACGAACACGTGGATGCCGCGCTCGAGGCACTCGCTTGCAATGCGCGACTGCAGGAAGAAGAAGGGTGCGACGACGGCAAGGTCGGGTTTCTCCCGGTCCAGCATCCGCCGGTAGTCGTCGTAGAAGGGGATGAGGGATCCCTCCATCTGGTCGACAAAGAACTCCCGCGCATCCTCGTCCGCGGAGCCCGGCGCCACTCCGACGAAGCTCACCTGGGGCAGGCGGTCGCGGACCTCGAGTGCCAGGTCGATGTGCCCGCTCGTGCCGATGATCACCGCCTTCACGGGGGTCCTCCGGCCCCTACTATACTGCCGAATCCGCGGTCCGTCTTGTCCCCTGCCCGTGAAACCAATACGCTGTGAGCATGCACCGAGTGTCTTCAATTTTCTTCCTGTTCCTCCTTGCCGTCACGCCCGTCTTTGCCGATGACGCGAAGCCGGTGGTGGTCCGGATTCTCGTGCCGCAGACGACTGCCGCGCTGCCCTTCCTGGTGATGGAACGGCAGAGCATCTCCCCCGGCGTCGAGGTGAAGGTCGATTTCTTCGCCAATCACGCGCAGGCCCTGGCGATTCTCATGCGCGGAGAAACCGACCTGCTCCTCAGCGGGACCAGCCAGGGCTGGGAAAACCGGCTGGACGGCAGCCCGATCGTGATGCTGGACACCGGGGTGTGGGGAGTCTCGTCCCTGGTGGGCAGGGACCCGTCGATCAGGGGTTTTGCCGATCTGAAAGGAAAGCGCATCGGATTGCCGTTTCCCGGCTCTCCCCTGGATTTCCAAAGCCGCGCGTTGTTGTCTTTCGAGAAGATCGACCCGGACAAGGACGTCGCCATCAGCTTCGGCCCGTTCGCGCAGAGCGTTCAGAGGCTGCTCGCCGGCCAGCTGGACGCGGCCGCGCTTCCCGAGCCCCTGGCCACGATGGTGGTCCGAAAGAACGGCCTGCGGCGCCTGGTGCAGTACTCCGCCGCCTGGGCGCGCTTCACGGGCGGAGATGCGCAGTCCCCGCAGGTGAGCCTCTTCGCCACGGACGGATACGCGCGGGATCACGCGGCGATCATCTCCACGCTGCTTTCCGCGTGGGACACGGCGACCCGGCGCGTCAGCGCGGCGCCGGCCGGGGCGGCGTCACAGTTCGCCGCGGCGCTCGCCGTCGAGCCGGGAATCCTGGAGGAAGCGACGCGCAATACGCTCCTGTCCGTTCCTTCGCCGGAGGAGAACAAGGCCCGCGTGCTGGCCTACTACCAGGTCGTCTCCCGGTATCTCCCTGCCGGGCCCCGGCCGCTGGACGAGCGGTTCTTCTTCGGGCCCTGATCCATGCCCGCGCTGCGACTCCGGCTCCTCGGCGCCGCGGGGGTCGTCGTTCTCCTTGCCGCCTGGGCGGCCATCAGTCTGGCGACCGGCTCTTTCTTCGTACCGGCCCCGTGGACGACGATCGCGGATACCGCCCAGCTCCTTTCCCGGGCCGGAACCTGGACCCAGATCCTCATCACGTTCCTCCGCGTCTGCATCGGGTTCCTCGCGGGGCTTCTCGCGGGAATCGCGGCGGGCATCGCCATCGGGGCGCGGCGCGGCATCGCGGCGCTCCTGAAACCCTTCATCCTGTTCTTCCAGGGGATGCCACCGCTTCTCTGGACGATCCCCCTGGTCGCCCTCATGGGGATCGGCCACATTCCCACGATAGTCGTCATTACCCTCATCACCTTTCCGCTCGTGGCGGTCACCATCGGTGAGGGAATGACCACGCTTCCCCGCGAGCTCGGGGAGATGCTCGCCGTGTTCGCGCCGGGGTTTTCCGCCCGCACGCGCGAGCTCATTCTTCCGCACCTCGCCCCTTTCCTCGGCGCCGCCGTGAACGCCGGGCTGGTGCTCGCCGTGAAGGCGTCCGTGACCGCGGAGTATTTCGGCGCGAATGACGGCATCGGATTCCAGATCCAGGCCGCCTACATGAGCCTGAGGATCAGGAGCCTTTTCGCATGGGCGGCCGTGCTTATCCTGGTCATCCTGCTTTTCAATGTCCTTCTTCCCCGCATCCGGCGGGGAAGTTCGCGCGCGCGGCGCAGGGCCCGCGGACGGGCGCCGATGATCCGCGGTGCAGCGGACGCGAACGAGCTGAGGCGGCTCTTCGACTCGCGCAGCACGTCTGCCCCCGGCTCCCGCAGGATCGACCTCAAGAGAGTGAGCTTTTCCTATCGGCACCAGGCATCCCTGCTGTCAGAGGTGGATCTGAAGGTGAGGCCCGGGGAGATTGCGATCGTGACGGGCGAGTCGGGAATCGGAAAGACGACGCTGCTGAAGCTCGTCGCCTCGCTCCTGAAACCCTCCGGGGGGAGAATCACCGCCCCGGCGCGCATCGGGTATGTTTTCCAGGACGACCGGCTGCTTCCGTGGCGCGGCGTTGCGGAGAATGCCGCCCTCCCCCTGGTCTACCAGGGGTATCCGCGGGAAACCGCGCTGCGCCTTGCCCGCACTCTCCTGGTGGAAGCGGGCCTTTCGGGGGACGAGGAGAAGATGCCGAATGAGCTTTCCGGGGGGATGAAAAAGCGCGCCGCGCTTGCCCGGTGCTTTGCCCGGCTGCCGGACGCAATCCTGATGGACGAGCCGTTCTCCGGCCTCCACGCCCGGGCGCGCCGCCTGCTGTGG
>JBKQPS010000132.1:0-6487 GCA_052144915.1 Spirochaetia bacterium
AAGGCCCAGGACTTTCCAGTTCCTGCACACGTCGCCAAGCTCCTCGTAGCGCACCTTGGCTAGAGTCGGATACATCATCAGGATGAGTCCGATGGCGATAGGAATGTTCGTGGTGCCGACCTGGAACCGGTTGATGAAGCCTTCGACGCCAGGAATGAGATACCCCAACGCCACCCCCACCGCCATGGCCAGGAAGATCCACAGCGTCAGGAAGCGGTCCAAGAACGAGAGCCTGCCCATGACTTTCGTCTCCACAGAGTCCTCCGGTTGGTATTTGGGCTTTCGCCCTTCAAGCCCTAAACGAGAGCGTTCTGCTCTTTCTTGATGGCCTCGAGAACAGCGTCAGCGCACTTGAAGAAGTTCAGGATGCAAGGAACCCGCAAAGAGTAGTAGATGGAGGCCCCCCGCTTCTGGTCCTGGACGACACCGGCGTTTTTCAGGACGCTCAGGTGCTTGGACACGGTAGACATCTCGCTGCCGATCAAGGCGGTGAGCTCGTTGACGCAGTACTCGCGCTCGGCCAGCCGGTCTACGATGTACAGCCTGCTGGGATGTGCCAGAGCCTTGATAACCCTCGAACGGCGCTCGTACTTCTGGGAGGTTTTTGCGTCCATGGTTATTTAGCAATTTAGCTAAATAGGATAGATTTGTCAAGAAGAGAAAATGGCTGCGATGAGTGGGGGCGTTCGAACGCGTTTGTCCACATCGCACACAACGAGGAGAAAGCCTCCCCAGGGAAAAGAGTCCGGAAGGAGTCTTTCCAACAACCTCGAAACTTTACTGCCCGATGGAAGGTTGATGGCCGTGCGAGCCAAGGGACTAGGTAATCCGGCGGCTTTGAACAATCCAAGCGCTTCTTGGAGGGTATGCCAGCGGGCCCCTTGATAGGCTCCTGTTCCGCCGCACCGCCCCTTCTTTAACCAGAGGAGGCTATGGCGGTAGAGAAGACCAACAGCTATTCGCCTGCGTGTAACTCGGGCAAGCTCTTTTAGAAATTGAAGTTGATCATCCGCGAAGCAGAGGGCAGTAATGGAGACAGAAAGATCAAATGAATCCGAGGGAAACGGGAGATCCTCACCCCTTGCTACAGCATACGTCTCTGATTTTACAGTCTTGAGCCGTGCGTACCGGATGGCTTCGGGATCGGGATCTATACCGACCACATTGGCGTCTTGGTCATAAGCGAGGCGCCGAGTGAAGTAACCGGTCCCGCATCCACTGTCCAGAACCGTCTCATAGGAGCGAGGTCTGAGGTAGTGTCGCACCAGCCGGTATTCCCGCTCCCCCATCCACTCGCCGGGGCCAGTGCGGTACCAGCTGTCGTACTGCTCAGGGGTCATCACCCCAATCCTTCAGCAAAGCTAGCAAAGGCCGGCGGGCTGACGTTCTGCCGAAATCCCGCGCGTGGCGGCCCGTGGCGAGGTTTTCCGACGCCTTGCCGTGTTGCCTTACATCCCCCCGAAAAGATCCTCATCGCTGAACGCATCCCGCACATAGTACCGTAGCGTAGTCGCCTCGTCGCTGTGCCCCAGCAGCCTCGATACCGCCTTGATCCTCTTCGTGCTCGCCAGCAGGTCCGTCGCCCGCGAGTGGCGCAGCACGTGGGCCGAAACGGACCGCCCCAGCACCCGCCGCGCAGCCCGTGCGATCTCCCTCGAGATGTACTCCCTCCTAAAATGTTTCTTGTGGCTGCTCTCAAAGAGGTATATGCCCCGGGGGAACACCTGCAGGATCCGCTTATACAGCTCCGCGGGGATTCGGCCCACGCGTTCCTTGCCGCCTTTGCCGTAGAGACGGAGCTCCACGGAGCTGTTGGTCTTGATCTGGTCGCGCCGGATCGTGAGGACCTCAGAGACACGAGCACCCGTCACATACAGCGTCTCAGCCACCAGGCGTATTCGCAGGGGCAGCGCGGCGAGAAGCGCCAAACGCTCCTCAGGCGATACCACCGAGACGTCCGGCGGCCCTTTCTTCACGGCTGGGATTTCCCCTAACGCCCCGCGGATGAGTGAGATCTCTTTCGCAGGGAGGCCGAGCCTCTCGGCCGCTTGGAGAAAAGCTTTGCGGCCGGCGGCCAGGGCCTGGTTCACCGTGGCAGCCGATCGCGTCCTCCGCAGCGCGTGGATGTACTGGGCAAATCCTTCGACCGTGACCGCCTGGCCGCTTTGGAGAAAGGCGCCTAGGGCGCTACGGTAGGCCACAGTGGTGAGATCCCCTCGGCCTTTGACTTCCAGGAGGGCGGAAGCGAGTGGGGGACGTCTGGCGGGCGTGGTGGGCATTGCGGGGGCATAATATCACATAAGTGCTCTTATGTGTACTAAGCCTTTCCCAAAGTGAGGCGAGTAAAAAATCTGCTCGAATCGGACTATCCACCACCAAATAGGCGGTGGGTTTCTAAGGTGTACTAAAAACAGCAGGGGCATCTGGCAACCGCTGTTGACAGCGGAGTTCCGTCCCTGGATGGGACCTGTCGGTGGTGCCCATGACAGCGCGATGTGCGAGGCGTTCTTTGAGACGCCGGAGCCCGCAGTGTTTGATCGTGTGGACGGAGCGCGGTCAGCGCCCAGCGGCTGCGCGGCTCCGGCGGGCAACAGCGTCCACCGTGACAGCGGCCAGGAGTACGGCGCCTTCCACCATGTACTTGATCTCAGGTGGCTGTGCCATCAGGTCGAGCCCGTTGGAGACACTCCCGATCACGAGCGCGCCCAGCAGCGCCGACCAAACACTTCCCCGTCCTCCGAAAAGGCTCGTTCCGCCAATGACGGCTGCGGCGATTGCCTCCAGGAGGAAGGTGCCGGTGCCCGTCTGCGTGCTGGCGGCGGTCAACCGGGAGACGAAGACGATCCCCCCGATCGACGCCATCAGCCCGGCGAGCGTGAAGACAGCGATCCGTACACGGGCGACGGGGATGCCCGCCCGGCGCGCTGCCTCGGCGCTGCCCCCGACCGCAAAGACATACCGGCCGAACCGGGTCCGCGTTGTCAGGAAGGCAAAGAGCGCGACAAGCGCGAACAGTATCACCCCGGCGGTTGGCACGCCGTTGAAGCGGCTCAGGATCAAAACGGTCGCCGCAGAAATCGTGACCACGAGCAGAGTGCGGGTAAGCACGACGAACATCGGAACCGCCAGGAGGCCGGTGCGGCGTCTGCCAAGCCATGTTCTCCAGAACGAAATCACAGAGACGGCTGCGGCGCCGAGTCCGACGACCCATCCCCAGGGCTCGGGCAGGAACGACTGCGCAATCGTCCCGATGTGCGGCTCGAAGACGTTGACGGTGCCCGTCGACCCGAGGACGCGGAGTTGTACCCCCTGCCATGCAAGGAACCCGGCCAGGGTCACGACGAATGAGGGCACACCGATGAAGGCGAACCAGGCGCCCTGGAAGGCGCCGATGAGGCCGCCGGTCGCCATGGCTGCCAGAATGGCAAGCCACCATGGCCACCCGTGATTCACGATCAGCACCCCGAGCAGGGCCGAGCACAGGCCGGTCACCGAGCCGACAGAGAGATCGATCTCGCCCAGGAGCAGTACCATCACGATCCCGACCGCCACCGAGCCGGTCGCGGCGATCTGGACGATGAGATTCGAGATATTCCGTGCTGAAAGGAATGTGCTCTCCTGGCTTGCGAAAAACGCCGCGATCAGGATCAAGCCAAGGACCACCGGTAGCGAGCCAAGCTCTCCCTGTCGCCAGCGCTGGATGCTGTAGCGCGAGAGAAGCCCGCGCAGGCTCTCCGGCGCCTGCTGCGGTGGGGCTTCCGTGGTACGCTGCCTGGGACGGGAGCTTTCGGAATCTATCACATCACCGCCTCACGAGCGCCGGTAATGGCAGCGACGACCTCATCGGGAGTCGTCGCCCCGTGCTCGAACGTCGCCACCCGGCGTCCAAGACGAAGCACGATGATGCGATCAGCGATCGAGAACACCTCGTGAAGGTTGTGCGAGATGACGACGACACCGAGCCCGTGTTCGCGCAGCCGCCGGATCAGGGCGAGAACCTGCTCGGTCTGAGCAACACCCAGTGCCGCCGTTGGCTCGTCGAGAATCACGAGCTTCGAGTCCCACATGGCAGCCCGGGCAATCGCGACCGACTGCCGCTGACCGCCCGAAAGGGATGCCACTTTCTCGCGCACGTTTGCGATCGTTGTTACGCTCAGGGTCTGGAGAATGTCGAGGGACCGTTTCTCCATCTCGAACTCCGAGAGGATCTCGACGATCGAGGGAAGCAGTCGCGTGACCCACTCCCGCCCGAGGAACATGTTCTGAACTACGTCCAAATTGTCGCAGACCGCGAGATCCTGGTAGACGGTCTCGATGCCGAGCCGCGTGGCATCGCTCGGCACATGGAGATGGATCTCCTTCCCGTCAAAGAGTATCGTCCCCTCGTCGGGAGTGTGGGTCCCGGCAACACATTTGATCAGGGTGGACTTCCCCGCTCCGTTGTCGCCCACGAGCGCCACGACTTCGCCTGCGTAGACTTCGAAGTCAACCTTCGTGAGGGCCTGCACAGCGCCATACCGCTTCGAGATCCCGCGCATCTGAAGAATCGGCCAATGCGCGGAGGAGGCGGCCGATCCGCCTCCTCCCTCATGTGTTCCTTGCGTGCCGGACAATGGAGCGCTACTGCAGCAACTTGCCTGCGTCCGCTGGCAGGCCGGTCAGAACCTTGCTGACCCCTCCGAACTGGCTGTCGATCCAGCCGTTGGTGGCGAGCGTCTTGACATTGCTCTGATCTATCGGAACGACCTGCAGCATGACCGACGGCACGTCCACCTGACCGTTGTTGACCGTAGCGTTCGTGCTTGAGGGCTTCTTCACCTGCACGATCGCAGCCGCGATGTCAGCCGCTGCTGGGGCCTGCAGCCGGAAGTCCTTGAACACCGTCGTTCCCTGGTATCCGAGGAGCACGTTCTGCACGCCCTCAAGGGAAGCGTCCTGGCCGGTCGTCTTGACCTTGCCCGCGAGCTTCTGTGCCTTCAGCGCGGCGATGATGCCGCCCGCCATTCCGTCATTTGCCGAGACAACCCCGTCGACCTTGTTGTTGGCCTTCGTCAGGATCTGCTCCATCTCGCTCTGCGCCTTGGTGGGATCCCAGCCGGGGGTCCACTGCTCATCGACGAGGACGCGCGCCTTCGAGTTGAACAGCGGGTCGAGCACCGCGTGGATGCCCTGGTTCACCAGGTGCGCGTTGTCGTCCGTTGGCGATCCGTTGATGATGACGAGCCGAGCGCCCTGCTTGGTGTTGTCAGCCATCCACTGCGCCTCTGCCTTGCCGACGGCAACACTGTCGAATGAGACGTAGTAGCCAAGCGGTGAGTCTCGAATCAGTCGGTCATACGCGATCACCGGGACCTTCTGCTTGTTCGCCTCGTTGACGATGACCGCAGCAGCCTTCTGGTCCACCGCCGCAACCACGAGCACCTTCGCGCCCTTCGTGAGCTCCGCTTCAGCCTGCGACTGCTGCTTGCTCGGATCGTTCAGCGCATTGAGCACGTCGACCTGAATGTTCGGGATCAGCTTCTGGAGCGCCGCCTTGAAGAGCGGCGCGTCAGCTCCCTCCCACCGGGGCGTCACGTTCTCGGGCAAAAGGAACGCCACCGTCGGAGGCTTGTTTCCTGCGCAGCCCGCCAGAAGGCCGAGACTCACGACCAGCAACACGCCGAGAGCTAGTATTGCAGCTTTCCTCATAGGGACCTCCTCTATAGGATTGTATGTAGTACGGCGTAAGGCTACTTTCCGCCATTCTGACCGTCAAGAGATCGAATGGACTGAACGTTCCGACAGCAATTCCCATTCCTCGCCCCGAGCCCACGCTCGAGCCGCGTTCTGGGAGTCGCCCTCCTGCCTCCACGAGACCAGCGCTCCGGCACTGATAGACACGGCGAAACTTAAGGAGGCGGCAAGCAGAAAGACACCAAGTACAAGGATCCTTCTCATTACAATTCCTTTTACACGGCCCCTGTGCGACCCCCAGGCTCCGCCGTGGCAGAGTTTGCGCCTTGTCCAAGATTTCCGGGGACTCGACTTTATTCTTAAGATTTTAGTTGGCGGGCGATATGGACAGAAGTTCTCAACAGTTCATACCGGGGTTTCCGGATGAAAGAAAGGGCCGGCTGGGAAGCCCAGCCGGTAATATCCCCCGATGTGGAGAAGGAAAGGCAGAGCGTCCTGGGGACAGACCGCCCATCCGCTGTGTTTGTCTTTCTTGACCAGCACCAGGACAATCTTTTCCCCGCCGACCTCGACAAAACGCAGGAGGATCCCGTCCGGCGGAAAGTCAGCCTCGGCGAGACCCTTCTGCGCTCTGTCCCTGAGCCTCGCCTGTTCCTCCGGCGGCAACGACCGCAGAAACTCGCCGCCAGACCTCAAAGCCTTCTCCGCGATGAACTGGTCCAGGTCACTCACTTGTCGCCGTCTTCGGGGTCGATGAGCTCGGCGCGGGAAAAAGAAGCACGGAGGCATGGCTAGCTCCGCAAAGCTGCTGCAT
>JBKQPS010000133.1:0-11474 GCA_052144915.1 Spirochaetia bacterium
CGATGATGCTCCCCTCGGCACAGGAGGCCGACACCGTAGAGAAGGCGATTGCGGGTGACAGCTTCATCGGCCTCGTCCTGGCGAAATCGGAGGACATGGAGAATCCCGGCGGGTCGGACCTCTTCGAGACGGGCACTGCGGCCAAGATCGTGCGCCGCATCAACCTGCCCGACGGCGGCGTGAATATCTTTGTCTCCACCGCGAAGCGCTTTCGAATCGTGCGGATACTGCAGGACAGCGCGCCGATCAGCGTCGCCGTGCAGTACCTGGAGGACGAGAGCTTCGACTCGCCGGAAGCCAAGGCGCTCACCCGGGCGCTCATCAGCGAGATGAAGCAGGTCGCGGAAAACAACCCCCTGTTTTCCGAGGAGATGCGCCTGTCGATGGTGAACATCGATCACCCGGGGAAGATCGCCGACTTCATCACGTCCATCCTCAACATCGACCGGGCCGAGCAGCAGCGGATCCTCGAAATGAGCAACGTGCAGGCGCGCATGGAGCACGTGCTCATCTTCATCAAGAAGGAGCAGGAGCTCCTGAAGATCCAGAAGAAGATCCAGGAGCAGCTGAGCGAGAAGATTTCCAAGAGCCAGAGGGAGTACTTCCTCAAGGAGGAGCTGAAGGCCATCAAGTCGGAGCTGGGAATGGCCGTGGACGCGAAATCCAGCGACTACCAGAGGTTCAAGGACGCCGTGGAGAAGCTCGCCTTCGCCGGCGAGGTCAAGGAGCAGGTCGACCAGGAGCTGGAAAAATTCTCGCTCATGGAGCCCAATTCCCCCGAGTTCACCGTCACACGCAACTACCTGGAAACGATCATCGCCCTCCCGTGGAACGCCGAGTCGCCGGAGTCGATAGATCTGGACAAGGCACTGGCCATCCTCAACGAGGACCACTACGGGCTGGATGACGTGAAGCAGAGGATCGTGGAGTACCTCGCGGTCCGCAAGCTGAAGCACGACAGCAAGGGCTCGATCGTCTGTCTCGTCGGCCCTCCCGGCGTCGGCAAGACCTCTGTCGGCAAATCGATCGCGCGCGCCCTGGGGCGGCAGTTCTTCCGGTTTTCCGTGGGAGGGATGCGCGACGAGGCGGAAATCAAGGGACACCGAAGGACGTATATCGGCGCGATGCCGGGGAAGATCATCCAGGGCCTGAAGATCGTGAAGGCGAAGAACCCGGTCTACATGATCGACGAGATCGACAAGCTGGGCGCATCCTACCAGGGAGACCCGTCCTCGGCGCTCCTGGAGGTCCTCGATCCCGAGCAGAACGTCGCGTTCCGCGATTACTACCTCGATCTGCCGTTCGACATCTCCCACATCCTCTTCGTCACCACGGCGAACACACTGGACAGCATCCCCGCCCCGCTGCTGGACCGCATGGAGGTCATCCGCCTGTCGGGCTACATCGATGCGGAAAAGGTCGCCATCGCGAAGCGCTACCTCATTCCCCGCTCGCTGGAGAAGGCCGGACTGGCGAAAGGCAGCGTGAAGTACGATACGCCCGCGCTGATCGCGATTGCCGACGGCTACGCGCGCGAGGCGGGCCTTCGCAACTTCGAGAAAGCGCTGGACCGGATCCACCGCAAGATCGCCCGCGGCACGATTTCCGGCGACGTGAAGCTGCCCGTCTCCCTGAAAAAGGATTCGCTCGCGCCGTACTTGGGCACGCCCGTGTTCCTCGACGAGGAAATGGCGGAGACCTCGAAGCCGGGCATGGCGACGGGTCTCGCCTGGACCGCGCTGGGCGGAGCGGTCCTTACGATCGAGGCAGTGGCGAACCCCGGCAAGGAAGGATTCAAGCTCACCGGCAAGCTCGGCGAGGTCATGCAGGAGTCGGCGAGCATCGCCTACTCCTACGTGCGGCACATCTCGGGCCAGCACGGCGTGGCGGCGGATTTCTGGGAGAAGAACCTGATCCATCTCCACGTTCCCGCCGGCGCGACTCCCAAAGACGGGCCGTCCGCGGGGATCACCCTCGCCTCCGCGCTTCTCTCCCTGGCGGTGTCGAAAAAACTGAAGAAGTCAATTGCGATGACGGGAGAGCTCTCCCTGATCGGCAGGGTCCTGCCAATAGGCGGCCTGAAGGAAAAAGTGATCGCGGCCCGCCGAAACAGGATCAAGCGGGTCATCTTCCCCGGGGGAAACGCGCGGGACCTGGACGAGATTCCCGCGCACGTCCGGGAAGGCCTCGTGTTTCACCCGGTGTCCTCGATGGAAGAGGTCATCGAGCTGATCTTCTAGGACGACCGCGCGCGGCGGTGTTTCTACGGCTCCTCGAGGTCCTCCGCTCGCAGGCGCACCGCGCCTTCGCGGAGAACTGCAAACGGACGCCGGGTGATGTCAACGAGAGTGGACGGCTGCCCGGGCGCCTGGTCGCCCGCGTCGTACACCGCATCGACGTCCCGCTCGAGCTCACGGCGCATTTCATCGACAGTCCCCAGGGGCGGAAAGCCGGCGCGATTTGCGCTCGTGGAGAAGAGGGGCTGCTCAAGCGCGGCGAGGAGCTCGCGCAGGAAACGGCTGTCCGGAACCCGAAGCGCCGCCGTTCCGCCAGCGCGCGCGGGGAAGACGATCGTGAGCGGCCCCGGCCAGAAGCGGCCGAGCCGCGGCGGCAGCGGCATGTCGGAGAACCGCGCGGCCCAGGCCGCGTCGCCGATGAGCTGGAGGAACGGCTTGTCATCGCCCCGGCCCTTGACGCGGCGTAGCCGCGCCTCGGCCTCAGGCGCGACCCCGATCAGGCCGTACATGGTGTCTCCGGGAGCAACGACGACCCCGCCGTCGCGGAGGATCCGCACCAGCGCCGGGAAGGACCGGGGATCAGCGGCGGCGAGCACCACCCGGTTTCCCCCGTCCCGCGCGCGCCTCGATGAAAGCGGCAAGCAGCAGGACAAAGGCGGCGCCGAGCGCGCCTTCCTTGAACGCTGAGTTCCGCTCGACATCCGGCTTTCGCCGCCGCAGCAGGTCTCCCATTGCATAGGTCTCGTTCCGCTGCGGTCGACCGACCAGTTTCACCACGGCGTCTCCGGGCTCGTACAAGCCGACGTCGCGTGCGAGAACGATGACGCTCTCACGGTCTGTTTTCAGCATTTCCAGGCGAGCGGCGAGCTCCTGGCCGCGCTGCTTCAGTGCATCGACATTCGCAGCAAGGTTTCGCGCGTAGCGCATTTCGTCCCGATACTCCATGAGGCCGGAATCTCCAAAAAAGAATATCGCCAGGGAAGAAAGGACGAAGACGCCAAAACCGATTGGAACTAGTCGACGCATGCCTTTACTTTCAGATAACGGCGGCAGCCGCATGAATATTGAGCCGCGGACACGGGAAATCTTTCATCGAGGCGCGTTGCGCCAGAGACGCGCGGCCATTCGGCCATTGACAACGCGAAAAGCCGGGGATTACACTCTGTTCGACGCGATTTGCCTGAAAGAAAGGGACGTTTTGCCGATAATGGGGATGGCGCGAAACGCATCCTCAGGAGACAGGAATGGCAAGGGATACAAAGGGCAGCCCTGCAAACGAAAAGAAGCTCGAGCAGTATGGCGTCTGGGTGAAAGTGAAGCCTCGTGACGTGACCGCTGCCCCTGTTCTGGAAGAATCGTTCGCACTTTCGGATCTTGAAGCACCGAGATCGCCCGTCCGCGGTGCGGCAAATGAAGAGGAAGGCGCCCTTACCGCAGAAGAGGAGAAGCTCCTCGACGAATTGGAAACCGAGCTGGAGCCGGACGCAGAATCCGCGAGTACGCGGCGCGAATCCGCGCCAGCGCGGTTCAAAGCCGCGACGGGTGATGTGGCCGTGCCCGAAGAAGAACCGCTCCTCGCGGATGCCGAGCTTCCGGACATAGAAACGGCAGCCGACAGCGATGACACCTTCGACCTCGCGGGGTCTTCCGACGTGGAGCTGGTCGCCGCCTCGGAGGAGGAGCTGCCCGACCTGGAAGAAGACCTCGCCCCGGCCCCGCGCGCCGCAGGGGGCGCCCGGGCCGCACAGGCTCGCGGCCGGCCGGATGCCTCGGAGGTGGAAGTCACGCTTTCGGAGCGCGGCGGCGAAGACGACCAGTTCGACGACCTTGCCGCCCTGGAGAGCGAGCTCGCTTCCGTCACGACGAAAACGCGGGATTCCTCGGCCTCCTCCGCGGAGATCCTCGCGCGGATCGAGGACGAGCTGAAGTCCATCCGTACTGACCTGAACCAGCTGCGCACCGACCTCTCGGGCCTGCGAAAGACCGCGGCGGCAGGGAAAGCCGAAAGCCCCACATCGGCGGGAACCCAGGGCGGATTTTTCGACGAGGACGACGAGGCAATCGCACTCACGGGTGACGAGCTGGACAACATCCTCAATACCGCCGAGATCACGGAAGAATCCGCGGAAGCGCCGGGCGCGGCCGCGGACATGGACATCCCGAGCTACGAGACACCGGCGCCGGAGCCGGTGGAAGCGCAGGAAACCGACCTGGAGATCCTCGAAGCACCCGTCGGCGACGATGCCCTGGTTCTCTCGGACGAAGAGCTCCTGCCCACGGACCTGGTCCTGGAAGAGCTCCAGGTCGAAGAGGACACGGAGTCCCCCTCTTCGTCAGGAGGAGGCCTCGACCTTCCGGAGATAGATCTCGAGGGGATACCGGAAATCGAAACCGAGCCGGCGGTCGCACCCGCCAGCAGTGCCGGGGGCGCAGTGGACGACGAGGGCAGCGAAACGATCGACCTGGAAACCCTCGATCTCGGGGAAGAGCCGATGGTCATCGATGCCGTCCCGGAGCATGTCGACGAGGTGGAAGAGCTGCCGGACGCAGAGGAGGTCCTCGAGGCCGAGCCGGCCGACGAGGTGGACCTGGAAGCCCTCGCTGCGGAAGCAGAGGACCTGGAAGAGAACGTGCCGAAAACACCGGTCGTCGAAGATCTCGAGATCGGGGAGCTCGAGTCCCTTTCGGATGAGCCCGGCGGAACCGAGACTCCGCAGAAGGAGATCGAGATCAGCTTCGAAGGGGACCTCGCGGAAGACGCGGAATCCCTCGAGGAGCAGCCGGTGTCCAAAGCGGGGGAGGCGGCGGGTTCCCCCACGGGAAGCGCGGCCGCGGAAATACCGGACAACCTGAAAGACGAGATTCGCACGGTCCTGAAATACATGGACCATCTCCTCGAGGCGCTCCCGGACGAGAAGATTCAGGAGTTTGCGAGCTCGGACTATTTCGTCATGTACAAGAAGCTTTTCGAGGACCTCGGACTAGGTGAATAGATGGGCCTCCTCCGCAAGGCGGCCGTAACCGCGAGCCTTGTCGAAACGGGGAGCCGAGAGCAGTCCGCGGCTTCCTATGAAAGCGACCGGCCGAAGGGCCCCGGGCTCCTCGGGAGGAGCATCAAGGCCCTGCGGCCCGCGCCGCGCCCGGAAGCGCCATCGACGGCTCCCCTCGCGATAGAGCTCGCCGAGAAAAACGCGGAGATCGACCTCCAACCGATTCAATTTCAAGTTCGCTCACCCGAGGTCAAGGCCGCGCCACCCGCGGCCGCGCCGCTCCCTGCTCCCCGCGCCGAGAGCCGGTTCGAAGAAGTCCTCGAAGAAGCCCTTTCCGCAATCGCGTCACTCCCGGGAGGGGTCGAGCTTCCCTCCCGCCTCTTCACCGTGCTCACGGCTCTCCTCGGGGTCCGCAAGGGCGCGCTGCTCCTCTATGACCCGGTGCGCCTCGTCTATGCGCCCTGGGCCGTCCGCGGCTACGACCAGACGACCACGCGACGCATGAGGATTCCGCTCGGGGCGAACGAGGCATGGAACGCCCTGGGCAACGGCCGCCCGATTTTCCTGACGGACGCTCCCGCCCTGGCCCCCTTCCAGCAGTACTTCTCCAGCCGCGAGTTCGCGGCGATGACCAGGCTCGTGCTCGTGCCTTTCATATCCCGGGACAAGCTGATCGCGGTTCTCGAGCTCACCGAGATCGATTCACCTTTTTCCAGCGATGACGAGCTGTCTTCGTGCCTGGCCAGGGCGGCAGAGGCGGGCGCCCCCCGCATCTACCAGGCTCGGCAGTCGCAGATCGCCGCTTCAGGCTCCGGTGCGCGGCCCCCGGCGGTCGCCTCCCGCGATGAGCCCGCACAATTCGTCTCCTCCCTCGGAAGCGGCGGCGCGGCCGTGCTGCTGCTCTCCCTCTCCCTGGAAGACTACGCCCGCAGCGTCCTGCAGGCCCACGAGCACCTCGACCCATTCCGGCTTCACGAAGACCTGGTGTACTTCCTGGGCTCATTTCTCGTCGACGTCGGCAAGCTCCTCCCGGTTCGGCAGGGACGATTCGTCGTCGCCCTTCCCGATTTCGATCCCGCGGGCCTCGACCTCTTGACGCACCAGCTCTCGATGTTCCTCCAGGGCCTCTTCGGAGGCACCGGGACGCGCGAAGAGCGCGTGCTCCCGCGCATCGACAAATCCCGCTCCTGGCCGGCGGACGGCGCCGACCTGCGGACCCTCGTCGAGTCCCTCATCCCCTGATCCCTCATGATCGAGCTGTTCACGGCGAAGTCCGGCGCGCTTTCCATGAAAGTGGACGGTGTGGCCATGCACTCGCCGTACGACCCGACGCGGGAAGCTGACCGTTTCGTTCGGGAGACGTTTGGCAGCGACGTTCCCTCCACCGTCGTGGTGCTCGGCGAATGCGCGGGCCACGTCAGCAGCGCGGTTTCGCGGCTGCAGCCCCGCGCGACAGTTATCACGGCGGTATACTCGGAGGAAATTGCGCGCGCCGCACCGCTGCGCGGAACGATCTCCTGGCATCCCGGCGCCCCGCTCACGTTCCTCGAGTTCCTCCGGATCAATCTCGGCGAGCTGCAGATCGAAGGGCTTCGCGTCGTGGAGTGGCCGCCCGCGGCGCGCGCTTTTCCCGAGGCCGCCCGGGCAGCAAACGAGGCGCTCCGCCAGGTCGTCCAGGAGCTGAACGGAAGCTTCGTGACGACGGTCGCGGCGGGGCGGCTCTGGCTGCGCAACGCGCTGGCGAATTTTCTCAGCCTCTCGACCGTCCTTGCCGGCCGGCTCTGTGCCCCGGGGCGGCCTGTCGTGATCGCCGCGCCCGGACCGAGCCTCGAGGAGGCGCGCCCCTTGCTGTCCGAGATGCGCCCGTGCTACGAGCTCTGGGCGCTGCCCTCCAGCTGCCCGTTCCTGATGGATTCGCGGCTGCTTCCGGACCTCGTGGTGGTGACGGACCCGGGATTCTATTCGATGCACCACCTTCATTTCCCGCCCCCGGCCTGTCCAGTGGCGATGCCGTTGTCGGCTGCCCGCGGCGCCTGGTCCCTCCCCACCGGCCCAGGGCGTGACGGCATCCCGGTGTTTCTCCTCGAACAGCCCGTCCTGTTTGAACGAGCGCTGCTCGCTGCCGCGGGCGTCGTGGCCCCGCTCATCCCGCCCCACGGAACGGTTGCCGCATCCGCGATCGACCTCGCCCTCGCTTCGACGAGCGGCCCCGTGATCGTCACCGGTCTCGACATGGCGGCGCGGGATCTCCTCTCCCACGCCCGGCCGAACGCATTCGATCGACTTCTGCACCTCCAGGCATCCCGGTTGCAGCCGCACACGAGTCTCTGTTTCCACCGGGCAGCGGCGCTCGGCTCCGCCCCCGGCTCTGTCGCCCGAGGGCTCCGGGTCACCCCGGCGCTGCGCACCTACGCGGGCTGGTTCACCGCACAGCACGCGGACGCGGGCGGCACAGTTCACCGCCTCCTCCCTTCCGCGATCCCGATCCGGAGCATGCCCGCGCTGGACGCTGCCGGTTTTCGCGACCTGATGGGCACCGTGCCGGCGACCGGGTCGAGTTCCGGGCTGAACCCGCGCGCGGGCTATCCGTCCGGCGATGAGCGCCGACGGATCGTCTCCCGCCTGTTGAAATCCTGGACGACTGAGCTGGCTGCCGCTCGCGACTCACTCGACGAAGCTGACGTGGCCCAGGGCCTCGGCGATTTCCCTGGAGCGCTGGCGTTCGCCCACTTTATTGCGCCCCGACGTCTCGTGGATGTCATGAAGAAGGCGCGGCTGGGACACCACCAAACGGCCAGAATCGCCGCAGGAGAGATGTTCGGGGAGTGCATCGGATTTCTCGATTCACTCGGAGGGAAGATCGTTGGCTGATCCGTCGCAGGCGCGGAGGCTGGAGGAAAACCTTTCCGTGCTCTCCGAACGCCAGCCTTCTCTCGCCGCCGCGGTGAGGGCTGCCGCGGCGGATCCCCGGCTGGTCGTCCTGTCGGCCCGCAGCGGCCAGATCGTGCCGGGCGTCCGATCCTCCGCCGGCACTCTCCCGCTTCACTCCCTGTATGACCCACTCCAGGAGTCGGCGCGGCTCGCCGAGTCTCTGCGGGGCGCCGGGCTCGTGATCGCCCTGGGAATGGGGGCTGGTTTTCACATCGTTTCCCTGCTCGAGGATCCCCGGGTGCACGCCGTCATCGTCATAGAGAAAGACACTGCCGTCCTCCGTTCGCTGTTCGCGCTGCTTCCCTGTGGCCGGCTCCTCGGAGATCCCCGGGTCGCCGTTGTCGCCGGGCAGGAGGCGATCCGACCAACCGTGCTCGCGAGGTGGCAGCCGGCGCTCATGGGGGGAATGAGAACCGTCCCGCTCCGCACGTGGTGCGACCAGGAACCTTCGTTCTTCGAGGCGGCGGCACAGGAGGTCCAGGCCGCCGTCGACGAGGTGCGGGGCGACTACGGCGTGCAGTCTCATTTCGGGAAGCGCTGGCTCACGAACATCCTGATGAACCTGGGATGCGTGCAACCCGTGCCGAAGCCGATCTTCCGCGGTTATCGAGCCGTCGTCACCGCCGCAGGCCCTTCGCTGGAGGAGCAGCTTCCGCGGCTGGCTGCTGAACGAGGCCAGGTGCTGCTCGTGGCGACCGACACCTCACTCCCGGCGCTCGTGAGGTCGGGCATCACACCCGACGCCGTGCTTTCGATCGACTGCCAGAATCACGGGTATCACCATTTCCTCCAGGGAATGCCCGCGGGGACTTCACTGTTCCTCGATCTCGCCTCCCCTGCCCTGCTTGCGCGGCGCGGTGTCCCATCGATTTTCGTCGCGAGCGCACACCCTTTCGTCCGCTACATCGACTCCCGCTGGAGAAGAATGCCGCGAATCGACACGTCGGGAGGGAACGTCACGCATGCGGCGGTCTCCCTCGCTCGGGCCCTCGGGGCTCGGCGCATTTCCGTGTACGGCGCGGATTTCTCATACCCCGGCGGCAAGGCCTATGCCCGTGGGACGTACCTGTATGATTACTTCTGGACGGACCAGGACCGGGTGTCTCCGGCGGAAGGGAAGTTCTATTCGTTCGTGCACGGTTCTTCGCAGGCGCGTCGCGAAGAGCGGGACGGCAGGATTCGCTACACGACGCCCGTGCTGCGAAGCTACCGCGTGCGTTTCCGCAGGCTCATGGAAACGATCGATGCGGAGATAATTCCCGAGCCGGCAGAGGGTTGGACCACGCATCCGAAGGAAAGAAAGGCGCCGGCCGCAGAGGACGCCGATTCGTGGCCGCCGGCAGGCTCTCCGAGCCCGCCGTGGAAGGTCTTTCTTTCGGAGTACGCGCGCAGTGTCGAGCGCCTTGGCCCGTGTGCGAACCTCGCCGAGGGCGGCGACGCAGAGCTCTGGGGCACGATCCTTCCGGTCGCGGCCCGGGTGGTGCGGGAGGGGCGTGACCCCGGACCCGGGGCCCTCGACGAAGCACGACGATGGTCGCTGGAAAGGATCCACAGGGTCCTTCAGGCCCCCATGGATCCGCCCCGGACATAGACAATTCCGGCGTAGCCCACGAAGGACTCACCCGCGCTCACCTCGCTGCTGGTGAGGTAGCCGACCAGGTCCCCCGCCGAGGTTCCCAGCTCCCGGGCGAAGCTCATCGCCGCCACCGCTCCTCCAATGGAGCACGCGGATTTCTCCCGGCGGGCCCGCTCCAGCGCATCTCCCACGTTCAGGGCCAGCATGCTCTCGATTATCCGCCGGTCGTTCACTTCCCTTACCCATCGTAAAGCTTCCGCTCCGGTTCCGGCGGGGCAGAAGTCATAGTTGATCCCGTAATGGGTGAGGTCCGTGGATCCGGCAACTGCCACCCGCCTTCCTATCGCCGCCGCGGCTCCCGCGAGCTTCTTCCCGAGGTCCGCGGCGGCAGGTGAAGGCGGTGCTCGCATTCCGAGGACCATGACCGCGGGCGCCAGGCAGCGAACGAGCGGAAGATGCACCTCCACGGTGTTGTCTCTTTCGCGGTCCTCCCGGATATCCACGTCCTGGCGGAGAGCCTCCAGGAGGGGAAGGTCGGCCCTCAGCTCGCCGAGAGGAGTGTCATACGAATCGTCGAATGCCGATACTATTGGGTCAGAGGAACTCATGTGTCCGCCGATAATCACGATGGTGTCAATACCGCGAGCAAGAGAGGAGAGCACCCGCAGCGCGAGGCGTCCCGAAAAGTGCCAGCCCGCATGGGGCAGAACGCCGGCGCAGGCCTGCCGCACCTCCCGGGAAAGCTCCGCCGCGCTGTCGGGGGACGCGGAGTTCGGCCCGCCCATCTCCCGTATCTCCCGCCAGGTCTGCTCGGCTGTCTGCGGATACCAGCCGGGCGGCAGGCGCCTCTTTCTGACACTCATCGATGCCTCCGCATGCGTTTTCCAGATACGCCGCCACGGCGCGGCTCGTAGTATACTCCAGTCATGATCAGGAGAGGAGCATGAACAAGCGGTTTTCCTGGATCTTCCTGCTCGCCAGCGGCGCCTTCTTCGTGTTCATCGTCGGGCTGACCGGGTACCGCATCGAGGATGCCCGAAAGCACAACACGGCGGCCGCGCGCGAGCATGCAGCGTCGCTGGCTGCGAAGGTGCGATCGCTGAGAGACATCACCGGAAGCCTGCAGGCGCCCTTGTTCAAGACCGACATGCGCGACGTGTTCGACAGCGAGCCGCGGCTTCTTCTCCTCTCCCTTCACTCACCGCAGGACGGAATCCTGTACCTCGTGTCCAGGAACCGGTCGGCGCTGAAGGAGCCTGCGCAGATCACGCCGGACTGGCGAGGAACGCCCGTGTACCGGGTAAGCAGCGGTTCGGAGCTCCTGGTCAGCTCGAACCTCGGCACCGACCTGCCAGGTGTGACCATGGACGCACTTTTCGTGACCATGGGAAAGGAGGACCTGTACCCCGTGGTGCGGGACGATCTGTACTTTTTTCTCGCCTTCCTCCTCGTCTGCGGCGTGGCAATCCTTATCGTCATGAGCGTGCAGCCGGATTCGGAGCCGAGTTCTGCGCCGCGGTACCCCGCGGATTCTGCGCCGCGGTACCCCGCGGATCCCGCATCGCGGTACCCCGCGGATCCCGCATCGCGGTACCCCGCGGATCCCGCATCGCGGTACCCCGCGGATTCTGTGCGAAGCCCGGAGGAGTCTTCGAGAGCGCTCACCTCACCCCGCACCGGACTCGTTTGGGCGGAATACCTGGAACCGAGGCTGAAGGCCGAGCTCGAACGCGCCGCCGC
>JBKQPS010000134.1:0-14225 GCA_052144915.1 Spirochaetia bacterium
TTCCACACTTGACTTCCCGGCTCCACTGATGTTCTGCTTCTCCATGGCGGTGTGCTCCTTCGTGATATTGGGTGAAGGAGGTTATCATGCCGCCTTTTCCTTTTTCCACACCTCGTGAATCTACCTCTGTGAAAGGTTGAAGTGTACTATTGTCGTGGAGTGAGACATGACAAGACTCAGGTTCGTCCATTGGCAGGATGAAGACTTTCACGTCGGCTATTTTGAAGACTACCCCGACTATCTTACGCAGGGAAAGACCCTTGATGAGCTCCGGGAGAACTTGGCTGACTTGTATAAAGACATCACGTCGCACGCGATCCCTTTCATCAAGAAGGTCGATGAGCTCGTTCTCTCCTGATGAAAAGAGTTGACTTGATTAGAAAGTTGTCAGAACTCGGCTGCGTACTTACGAGACATGGCGGGAGGCAAATGTCTTGATGCACCTCCAGCAAGTCGGCACCCCCAGGCTCAATAGGCGAGGCGCTCCACAATGAAAAAACCTTCATGCAGGCAGGAGCGCTCCCGCGCCCGCTCATGTCACGACCTCAGTCCCAGTACGGCTCGCCCGGCATCCTGTCTTCCTTGACGGCTGCCTCCACGGGCGTCACGCCGATACCCGGCCAATGGGGCACTTTCAGCATCCCATCCTCGTGGAGTGTCTTCTCTTGCCGCTCTGGGCGTGCCCCCACACCCGCGCCGCTCTTCCCCGGACGCCCGCCTCATCTTGCCCGGCGCGCGGGTGAGGGGTCGAGCTGCTGCGGGCTCCGCTCCGCTTCGGTCCTTCGGACCGCCCGGGCGGGCTCTCGCCGCCCGCTTCGCGGTCGGCTCAGCCCTGGGGGGCGCCTTTCGTACCCCTTGCGCTTCACCTACTGCGGAGCCACCCCTTTGCTCCGAGCGCTGAGTCTGGTGCAGTCAAGCCCGCGCGCTTCGGGAACAAATGTGACAGTCTATCGGCCCGGCGGCACTTCGAGATCCCGACTTACCACCTCTCCTGCTCCACCTTCTTTCCCGTTCGAATCAGGGCGTCGATCAGCTCGATCGCAGCCCCAACGTCGGGATCGTCCTTCGCGGCCGAGCAAAGAAGCTCGCTGCGAAGCTTCTCCAGGCCCCGCTTCTCGAGACCGTTCAGGTCGCGGCCGCGGCGCGCTTCCGTCTCGAGCCAGTCGCCGCGCGTGCGAAAAAGGTCGATCGGCCTGGCCAGTTTCGAGCGCAGGAGCCACCAGATGCGAAGCCCGCCCACGTCAGCATCTCCCCAGTGGCGGAAGAGAGCCAGCGTGGCATGTTGCGCGATGCCGACCAGCCCGTTGAGCAGGGCCGTGGAAGGGAAGCCGGCGGTATAGACGACAAGCTCACCCCTCGAAGCGAGACCCTTCGGCCCGCCTGCCTCAAGGACATAGGAGAGAAACGGGGACTCATTTTCCACCGTGGTGATGCACTTGGGAGCCGCCTCAGCAATCCCCTCCGACCAGGCCGACACCCAGTCCTCGGGGAGGTGAGCCGTGGGGGTGAAGTCTTCGAGGAGATAGCTCCTTCCGGCGACGCGGATGAGCGCTTCCCCCGCGCAGTGGATCAAGCCCGGCCTTCTCCGCACCCCGTAGGTTTCAAGGAGATCGAAAGAGTCTTCTCGTGCAATACCCTCCCACCGCGGGTCTGCGCGAAGGAGAATCTCCGCGGTTTTTCCGCGAACCGATCCCAGCCTCTTGGAGTCCGCGAACATCCGCTCGCTCACGACGCGCTCTCATCCCGAGACTCCGCAGGCCAAGGCAGCGGCAGCGGAGAGGGAATCGAGGACTTCGGCCTGCTCCCGTGTGAACCGCTCGCGGCTCATGCCGAGGAGTGACAGGTTGCCCTTTCCTATGTCAGCCACCACGCCTTCCAGGTAGAGTCTCATCCAAACTGGAAGATCCGGCGACAAGAGAGCGTGCGCTCTCGATTCGAGGGCTTTCAGAGCCTCCCCGAGCGAACGAAAACCTTCCTCCCGTGCAGCCTCATACGCCCGCGCAACCTCGGCCGGACCCAGGCGGACCTCGCGAGGTCTCTCCTCGGGAAGGCCCTTGAAATGGGCGATGCGAAGAGCCCCCTGTCGTGCGAGCTCTCGCGCCGCATCACAGAGGTCGGCGAGCTCCTCGCGTCCATCGGGGGAGAATGCGCGTGGGCAGGCACCCGAGGGCGTTCAAAGGCTCGATGTATTGAGGCGTTCCGAACTTCGTGTGATTCGCGCGGCTGGTCTTCAGGTCCGCCACGGCCGCTTTGCGAATGGCGGCCACCTTCTCCGCATCCGCCAGCGAAATATCCCCGGAGCCCTTCACGATGATTCCCTTGAGATTCTTCGAGCCCATCACCGCGCCGGGTCCGCCACGTCCAAAAGCGCGCTCATCGACGTTGATGTAGGACAGGCGCACCAGGCGTTCGCCCGCCGGCCCGATCGACATGGCCCCTGCCTTTTTCTCGCCGAAGGCCTGACGAAGGGCTCCGAGCGTTCGCACAGACGTGTACCCCTTCCAGGGCCGTGCATCGTGAAACTCGAGAGTCCCGTCCTTGAGGGACAACCAGGTGAGCTCGTCAGCCCGCCCTTCGATGATCAGCCCGTCGAACCCGGCCTGCTTCAACCGGGGGACCGAAATCGCCGCCGCAGTTGGAACAGAGGTACATCCGTGTTTCCGGGGACTTCGTGGCGAGCTGGAATTTCGTCGTGGAGACCAGCGGCGTGCCGGTGAGCGGGCCGGTCATGAAGAAGATCTTGTTGTCCGGACCCAGCTCGTCAACCGCGGGGCCGATCTCGTCATGGTAGTATTTCGCGGCGATTCCCCGGCCTCCCAGGAAAAGCTTCACCTCGTCATCCTTGAGGGGCTCCACCGAGGTCGTTTGCGAGCCCAGGTTCACGCGCATGACTTTCCCGCAATATCCCTTCAGCATTTCATCCCTTCAATCCGCGCCGGACAGCGCGCCCAGAAGATTATCCACGGCGGCCCTGGTCGCCCGGGAGACGCGGGGTGCACTGGGGCGTGCGGGCGACCCTTCCGTCTGAAAATTGATTCGCCTATTGCTTGATTTGCCTATCACTCACTTATTGCTTACACGAACTCGAGGTTCTCATCGTCCGCCATGATGGACGGGATGGTCCCGAGGAACGGAAGCGGGAGAAGCCCGTGCCACCTCCGCACGAGGTGGTAGGTCGGCGAGGTGAGAAGCCGGCAGCTTTCGACTGCTTCCCTCCATTCTCCGCGACGGATCTCGCGGAGGGTTTCCTCGTCCGGCAGGATCCCGAAATCCCAGGCCGAGCACAGGCGGGCCAGGTAGTCGACTTTCTCAGGGAGCGATCCGAGGGAGGCCGGCTGCTTCTCGTCAGGATAGAGACTGCCATCTATGCGGAGACTCATACGAGGAACTCTCTCTCAAACCATGAACGAAGCGCGGCTGCACTCTCCCTCTCCGCTGTGTCCCGGATCAGTTCCAGGGGACGAGCCACGGCCAACCGGGCAAGATGGGTCATGATCGCGGCGCGCGCGCGCGAACGATCAGCGTTCCCCCTTGCCAGCCCCTGGCGAACCTCCCACAGCTGCCAGCAGCGGGCAGCTGTGCAGTACCCGGCAGTACAGAGGGAATGGATGTCCCGGAGGTCCCGGGGGGCTCCGCGCTCGACGAGGGCGACCATCTTTGCCGCGACGAGTTCGTCCAGGCTGTCGAGCCCGACGCCTCCCGGCCACACGCCTTCCACGGGAGGCTCGATCTGCGCGGACCGCCGGGCAACCTGGAAACTGAAGACGGTCTTGCCGCCCTGTTCGAGCTCGACGCTCACCACATCGCCCCACTCCCGCTTGTGTACGGCGCCAAAACGTTCCAAGGCCCGCGTCACCGACCCGACGACGGCGAGCTCCTGCTCTCTCGTAACGGGGTCTCGCCACCACACATCCACGTCGTGTGTCGGCCGGTACTCGTGGTAGTGCGCGAGCGCGAAGGCACCCCCGATCGAGATGTGACGGCCCAAGCCTTCCGCGGCGAGGGCATCCAGGCAGGCTCGGGCGAATGGTGAAATGTCCTTCGGCAGGTGGGGCTCGTGCACGGGGGCAAGTCTATCAGGCCTGAATCCAGCGGTCCAGCTTGCCGCGGAAACGGCGCGCGCTGAGGGAGTGGTACCCCTACCAAGTGGTCGCGGACTCGCTCGTCCCGACGTGGCGCACCTCCTGGGTGTCACCCGAAGCCCGCTTCCGTGTGTCAGTTGAAGCCTGAGGAGCGCCTGCGCTGCCCTCCCCCGTGGCCTTTTTGCCTCAGCTCTTCAGCGCAACGGCGTCGATGTAGCCCTTCGCGCCGCCGGAGTAGAACGTCTTGGGGTCCGGCAGCGCAAAGCGCCCGTTGGTCCTGATTTTCTCCACCAGGTCGGGGTTTGCGGTGAATGACCTTCCGAACGCGATCAAATCAGCCACGCCGGACTCCAGCGCCTCTTCCGCAGTCTTTCGGGTATAGCCTCCGGGCGGACGGAGGTTCCCTGACCAAGTGACCCCGACCTTGATCATTTAGTAGGCAGCGGGTACTATTACCCCATGGGAAAGGCGAGGACGGAGTCAGGGATCTATACCTCGACTTTCCAGATCAACAACGGCAAGCTTGCTCAATCCATGAGAATGAGCCTCCCGGCTGCTTTGGTGCGTTCTCTGGGACTGATGAGAGGAATGACCGCCTACATCAAGGTACATTCCGACGGAACATTCACTGTCTACCCGAACAAGCCCCCATCCGATACTCGAAGGTAACGGCAATGATCGATCCAAGAATGCTTGGCCTGGCAAGGCGCAACGTTTGGTGGCTTTCCCCAGAGGAAGCCCTGGAGTACCCGCAGCGGGTCATCGCAAAAATCATGGATATGGGCACGTTCGAAGATATTCATGAACTGGTAGGGATTGTCGGCGAGGATGCTCTGCGGCAGACGCTGAAAGACGCGGAAGCCGGGCAATTCCGACCACGGTCCTGGTCGTACTGGCAGTACCTTCTTAACGGACTTGCCGATGCCACCTTGCCGCACATCCCCGTGCGGAAGCTGTCATGAGCTCGTTCAAACCACATTTGGAAGTTTTGCCTGGAGCACAGAAGGAAATCTGGCCTACTCTGGGCTGGACTACCGCCAATCGCTTTGTGTTGTACGGTGGAACTGCAATCACGTTGCGCCACGGCCACCGGGCATCAATCGATTTCGACTTCTTCACCGACCAGCCGCTGAATCAGTCGAGCATCCTGCAGGAACTACGAAAGCCTCGAACCGCTTTCCATGTCGTTCAAGACGAGAAGAACTCCCTCACCGTGGTCACCGAACCCGGCAACGTCAGGCTGTCATTCTTCGGTGGCCTGGGAATGGGAAGGGTCGGCGTGCCGACACTCACGGAAGACAGGGTCGTGTTGGTCGCATCGGAGCTTGACCTCCTGGGCACGAAGCTTAAGGTGATCATGCAGCGAGCTGAATCGAAGGACTACTGGGATATCGCTGAACTGTTGCGCGGCGGCGCGAGTCTGATTCAGGGGCTGGGGGCGGCGCGTTCACTGTACGGTCCGGCGTTCGCTCCGGCAGAATGCCTTCGCGCCTTGACGTTTTTTGACGACGGCGACTTGGCCAAGGTTAAGGCGGAAACGCGCGCCGTTCTGCGGACTGAAGCCGCAAAGGCTTCCAGGGTGTTTCCGATTCCTTCCATAAAGAAGATCAGCAATCAACTGAGTGACGAAGGGATCGTCCGCAACGCACCTCGGAGCCGGGGCGTACTGGAGTTCTGAGCCGCGCCGATTTTCCGAGCCGGCGCGTCGGTATTTGAGACTTCTCATTGTACCTGCGGCCGCGTGAAAGCGGCAGACCCTGGGCCACCGCTCAGTTACCTAGGGCAGGCGCCCCCCATTGCGCTTCACGTACTGCCTGCTCAGACGCCGGGTAATCGCGAGCTTGTGGGCAACATCCCGCCGCTCGCGTGTGATCTGCGCAAAGAACGTCTTTGTAGTCGTTCCATCTTCCAGCGTTCCTTGACCGACACCAGTACCCTGCCTATGAGTCTCTCGGCATGCTTCATCTCTTCGATTGCGCGCTTCTCGAAATGATCGTGAAGCTTGCTGTAGCCCCAGTTCTCGGACATGCCCGAATGCACCATGTATTGGCTAATGGCGGTTAGTTCATCTGCCAGCAAGGTGTTCAAAGTCTCGATGAGGTTCGGGTTTCCTTTCATAGCCGACTCCTTTCGAGCAGAATTCAGGTTCTGGCTTTTCGACTGAAGCCATTTTAGCGTAGCGGCAATCGGCATCGTCTTCAAGCCGCAGCTCGACCCACAACGAACCCAGCCGCGGAGACGGTCGTTCTCATTTGCGGAATCTATTGTACTATCTTGAAACCAGCGCCGTCCGCGCACTCTCGCGCAAGACTTACAAGCGTTGCAAGCCTGAACGATTCTTGCGCCTCTGTCCTGACTCTTTTTTGAAATCCTAAGCGGCAGGTGAGCAGATGTAATGGCGCGGGCGGCTCAGATGCCCACCCTCTGCACGGCGAGGGAAACCAGGGCAACGGCCGCCCAGCAGGCGAGACCCAGAAGGATCGGGCGGACGCCGTTCCGCAGGAGCTTCACCGGATTGGCGTTGAGGCCAATTGCCGCCATTGCAGCGCAGATGCCGAATTTTCCGATTTCGTTAAGAGTCGAGCTGGCTGCCCGAGGCAGAAGGCCAATGCTCCGGGCGAGTGAAGCCCCGAGGAAACCCAGGACGAACCAGGGGACTATCCTCCCCATGTTGAGACTCCCGCTCTTCCCCTTCCCGCCGTGAGCGCGGGCAAAAGCCAGCGTGAGGGTGATCGGAATGATCATCAGGGTGCGCGTGAGCTTGACGACCGTCGCAAAGCGCCCGGCGCCATCGCTGTAGGAGAAGGCCGCCGCCACGACCGAGGACGTGTCATTTATGGCCGTCCCCGCCCAGAGCCCGAAATCGCCTTCGGACATTCTCATGAGGTGCCCCAGGGCAGGGAAGAGGAAGACAGCCACGATATTGAAGAGAAAGATCGTGGAGATGGCGAAGGTGACGTCCTCGGCATTCGCCTCGATCACAGGCGCCGCCGCAGCTATCGCGGAACCGCCGCAGATGGAAGTCCCAACCCCAATGAGAATCTTAAGGTTCTGATCGAGCCTCAGCGCCCTGCCGACGAGGTACGCAGTAGCGAATGCCGCCGACAAGGTGAAGAGCATGACGGCCAGGGATTGCACGCCAACGCGCAGCACCACCCCGAGATCCAGGCTGAAGCCGAGGAAAATTATCGCGTATTGAAGAACCCTCTTGCCGGAAACCCGTATGCCTCCCTCGAGGACCGCGGGGCGCTTGAAAAAGGAGAGTGCCATCCCGATGAGAATAGCGAAAACCGGTGCCCCGATGAGAGGAACGAGGTTTCCGAGCGCCCACGCGGGGGCCGCGAGCGCAAAGCTGAGCAAGAGGCCGGATGAACGGGCAAGCAGCTTCATCTAACCCTTACACTAGTCGCTCTTGCGCAGGCTCTTTTCCAAACGGGAGACTCCGAGTGAAAGAGTCAGCGTCAGCACCAGGTACAAGAGGGCCACGGTGAGCCACACCTCAAACGTGAACTGGGTGCTCGCCGCCAGCTGCATGCCTTGGTAGGTCAGCTCCCCGATGGAGATGGCGGCCACAATGGCTGAGTCCTTGATCGTGCTGATGAACTGCCCGGCAAGGGCGGGGAGAATACGCTTGATGGCCTGCGGCATGATGATCAGGCGCATCTGGTCCAGCCAGGAAAGCCCCAACACGTAGGCGGCTTCGCGCTGGCCGCGCTCAATGCTCTCGATCCCGGCCCGGATGATCTCGATGATGTAAGCGCCTTCAAATACGGCAATCGTGACGATCGCGGAAATGAACTGGGTGAACCGGGACACGGGGGCGAACAGAACGCCGAGCACCGCCTGCGTCTGCGGCGAGCGGGAGCGAACGAACGGCTCCAGGCCCAGCAGCGGCATGATCTGGTCGGCCACGAAAAAATAGAAAATAAACACCAGCACCAGGGGGGGGAGGTTGCGGATGATCTCCACGTAGGTGCGCCCGACCATGCGCAGAAACAGGCTTTTGGTGGTGCGAAACACCCCCAGCACGATTCCGATCAGGGTGGCCAAGACCATCGCCCAGATGCTGAGCCTCAGGGTGGTGAACAGCCCCTGGAGAATATAGTTGGCTGCCCAGCGGCCCGTGTCCGGGTTGCGAAAAACCAGGTACTGGGGCATCGAGGCCCAGTGCCATTTGTAGTTCAAGCCCACCTTGATCCGATAGCCGATGAACACGGCGAATGCCGCCAGCAGCGCGATGATGAGCGCGTCCAGCCAGCGGAAACGGACCTTTTGGGAAATCACAGCCGCGTGCCCCTTCACTCGTGCGATGCCGCCCACCCCGTTCGGGGCGGGCGGTACGCATCACGTCACTGAGTCAGACTCTCCCACTCGTTGCCGACGAACCAGTACTGGTGACGCTCTTCCAGAAACCCTTCCAAGTGCATCCGGGTGATCCAGCCGTTGAAGAAGGCCAGAGCGTCCGGGTCGCCCTTGCGGACGGCGATGCAGATGGGCTCCTTGTCGAAGACCTGGCCGCTCAGGGGCAGGTACAGGACGTCGGAGTGCTTGTTGACCCACGTCTCGGGGCCCGGCTGCGAGGCCACGCAGGCAGTCGCACGGCCGTTGACCACTTCCTGGAAGGCCTGGGCTTCGTCGTCGAACTGCCGGAGCTGCGCCTTGGGCATGTACTTCTTTGCCGCGGCCACGGGTGTCGCCCCGGTACGCGCGGTCAGGATGACGCTCGGCTTGTTGAAATCCTCCAGCTTTGTCCAGCCCGGTGCCAGCTTTTTGTTGGCGCAGATGGACATGCCGGTGAAGTCGTAGGGGTCGCTGAAGTTGACCACGAGGCTACGTTCGGTGGTGCTGCTCATGCCGCCGATGATCACATCAAACTTGCTGGTGAGCAAGGCGGGGATGATGCCGGACCATTTGGTCTCCACGAACTCCACCTTCACGCCCATCTCTTTGGCCAGGCGAGAGGCCACGTCGATCTCGAAGCCGACCAGGTTGCCGGTCTTGTCCTTGAACACCCAGGGCACGAACGTGTCCACGCCGACCCGCAGGACCCCGCGCTGCGTGATCTGGTCGATCACGCTGGTCTTGTCCTGCGCCCCGACGAAGCCGGTGAGGGCGACCAGCAGCACCAAAACCGCGATCAGTGTTTTCTTCATGTCTTCTCCTCCTTGGTGAGACCTTCGCACGAATTGTGACTCATCAGGAATCAATCCCCGCACCTCCTTTCTTACAGGATTTGACTCAGGAACAGCTTTGTCCGTTCTTCACGCGGGTTGGTGAAGAAGTGTTCCGCGGTTCCCGTTTCCACGATCCGGCCCTCGTCCATGAATATCACCTGGTCGCTCACCTCCCGGGCGAAGCCCATCTCGTGGGTCACGACCACCATGGTCATGCCCTCGCGGGCCAGGTTCTTCATGACATCCAGCACCTCGTTGATCATCTCCGGGTCCAGGGCCGAAGTAGGCTCGTCGAACAGCATGACCTTGGGCATCAGGGCCAAAGCGCGGGCGATGGCCACCCGCTGCTGCTGGCCGCCGGAAAGCTGAGCCGGGTATGCGTCGATCTTGTTCATGATGCCAACCTTGGTGAGCATGTCGCGGGTCATGGCCATGGCTTCGTCCTTGCTCTTCCTGCGCACTCGCAGTTGGGCCAGGTTGACGTTCTCGGCCACGGTGAGGTGGGGAAACAGGTTGAAGGACTGGAAGACCATGCCCACTTCTTTGCGGATTTCCAAGCGGTTCTTCTTGCTCTCGTCCAGCGGGATGCCGTCGACGATGATGCTGCCCGCGTCGCGCTCCTCCAGCCCGTTCAAGCAGCGAAGCAAGGTGGACTTGCCGGAGCCCGAGGGGCCCATGATCACCAGCACCTCGCTGCGCCTGATTTCGGCGGAGAAGTTCTGTACCGCCGTGATCCCGCCGGGAAAGGTCTTGCAGACATCTTTCACCGTGATGATGTAGTCGCCCAGCGCCTTTTCCGTCATGTTTTCATCCCGCGATCTTCATCCGTTGTTCCATCCTGCTGACGACCGTGGACAAGGTCGCCGTGATCACCAAGTACATTGCAGCGGTGGTGAACCAGATCTCGAAGGGCATGAAGGTGTCGGCGACCGCGATGCCGGCCTGCAGGGTCAGGTCGGTGAGCGACACCATGCTCACCAAGGAGGAGTCCTTTACCAGCGAAACGGCCTGGCTGGTCAGGGGCGGCAGGATGCGCCGGATTGCCTGGGGCAGGATCACGAAGCGGTAGGTATCCGCCGTGCTCAGGCCCAGGCTGTGGCAGGCCAGCCACTGCCCCCTGTCGATGGAGACGATGCCTGCCCGGAACACCTCCGAGGCGTAGGCGCCCTCGAACAGGCTCAGGGCCAGCACCGCAGACGGGAAGCGTTCGATGCCCAGGATCGGACCCAGAATGAAGTAGATCACGAACAACTGCACGAGCATCGGGGTGTTGCGAATCGCCTCCAGGTAGGCGCGGGCCACGGCCCGCCCGATAAAAGACTCGGACAGCCTCAACAGGGCTGTGACCAGCCCGATGGCGAAAGCCAGTACCAGGCTGATTGCGGAGATCTCCAGGGTGAGTCCCAGCCCCTGCAACAGGGGACCGGCGGTGAGCTGTCCATCGGCCACGCTCAGGATGTAACGGGGCACACGGTACCAGTGCCATTTGTAGCCGGAGTGCGAGGCCCCCAGGAGCAGCAGCCAGATCAGGACGGCCCACAGCAGCAGGAACATAAGGATGTCCCGGTAGACGGAGCGCAGCCGGAAGAGGCGCTTCCGCGGCAAAGAGATCTCCCCCCCGATCGTCTCAACCTTATTTATGGGTTCGTTCATAGGGAAATGCTGAAGCCGTCAGCACTCAGCAGTATAATTGCGGACCAGCCGAGTTGTCAAATTAAAACTGCATCAGTGATTCCACATATTGAGAAGGATTCGCCCACGGTCGGAGCACTCGCCCGCAAGTTTCCTATCCAAGGATATCGATGATCCTGCGCCGCGTCTCCGGCGGCAGGGGGATGGGCGCGTGGGTTTGCAGAATATCCTCCACTCGCTCGCGGGCGCGCTGTCCCATGCTCTTCTTTCCCGCCGCAACCCAGCCGTCGAAGTGGTTGCGATCGAACAGGGTGGGCAGCCACCCCTCCTTGTAGTGCCGGAGGGTGTGTTCGCTGGAAAGGTAGTCGCCGTCCGGCCCGAGCTCGGCGATCAAGTCCAGGGCCAGCGTTTCCTTGCTCACCTCAATGCCCTGCCGGAAGTGCCGAATATAGCCGGCAAGCTCATCGCAGACGGCCAGCATCTGCAGGGAGCAGCACCTGCCGCTTTCCAGGTAACCCAGGTCGTGAACGAGGTTCACCCCGGCCAGGCTCTCGAGGAGCAGGGTGAGTGCCGCCTCGGCTGCCGCCTGCTCATCCGGCAGCTTGGAGTCGCTGGCACCGCCCAGCCCGAAAGAGGGCAGGCCGTAATAGGCGGCCAGAGAAGTGCGGCTCCCGTAGCTTTCCGGTCCGCAGTAGGCGTCGACCATGGTGTGCATGTCGAACACATCGACGTAGCCGCCGCTGTGAATGACAGGCGTGCCTTCCCGGACGAGCTGCGCCAGCACCAGCCCTACGAGTTCCCCGGCATTGGCCAGCGCGGTAGCACCCGCGTTGGTAACCGGTCCGCTGACTCCCTGCAGGACCATGGGGGTATAGGTGGTGGGGATGCCCTTGCCCGCCAGCAATCGCAGCTTCTGCAGTGAGTCGGCGTTGTGCCGCAGAGGGGCGGTAACGTTGATGTAGCAGCCGCAGAAAGGCCGTCTGGCCAGCGCCTCGACCCCTCCGGCGACAATCTCGGCCGCCTGAAGGACATCCAGGCTGGACGCGAAATCGTTGGTCACGAACAGGATGGGCTTTGAGCTATGCTCGAGCATGGCGCGCATCTGCACCCGGTTGGCCCTTTCCGGCGGAACATCGGCGGGGAGGAACGCTGACATGATGAAATCCACATTCGGCAGCCCGTCGCAAACCCGAATGGCCTCTTGAAGGTCCTGGGTATTCGGCTGCCTTCGCTCCCCGGTGCGGTGATCGAGGATGGAGAGGCAGTCCGAACCCGGGCCGAAAAAGACCCTGCCCTTTTCCAGGAGCAGCGCCGACCGGCCTTCCCGGTCGTAGAGCCGAACGCTCTTGGGCGCTCGGGACAGGGCCCACTCCACTTGCTTGGGTGGGAAATGCACCCGGCCGTCCTCATCCACCTTCGCTCCTGCTTTGACCAGCAGCCGGATGGACTCCTCATCCTGCAGGCGGGCGCCAACGCGCTCGAGGATCTCCAGGCTCGCCTCGTGCATGCGGCGCTGCTGTTTGGCAGAAAGGTACGAGATGCAGGGCGCCTGGTACTCCGCCTCCGACGTCTGAGCCATGGTTCCCTCCGGTTCTCTTAGGAGCTTCTCCAGCGATGCGCGGCTGTGCTGCAGCGGGGTGGTGGGCTCGGAATACAACAGCGCGGGGCTTCATCGTGGAAGACGCGCACCCCCGCGCTGCGGAGGATCTCCGACGCCGCTAGGAAACTCACGCGTGGCGAGATGCGCATGGCTGTCGATGATACTTCCTGCCGTCATGATGTTCAAGCAAACCGGTTTCCGACGCACCAGTGGAGGCCGCTTTCACGCTCCTCGCGACGGCAACTCGAACTCCCTACGGCCTCTCCCCGCAGCGATAGTCGATTCCATCCAGTGAGAAGCGATTTGTTTGACCCCTGCTTCGTTCTCCTCTATAATGCGCCCATGGAAACACGGAACGTGCAGACGTCACACTTCGCCAACCCCGGGGTCCTGGGGGCAAGGAAATACGTGCCCGGGAAGTCGGTGAAGGAAGCCATGGCGGAGCTGGGTCTTAAGGACGTTGTGAAGATGGCCTCCAACGAAAACCCCTTCGGTTCTTCCCCGAAGGCTCAGGCGGCCTTGGCCGGGCTGGCCGGGGAGCTGCACGTGTATCCGGACGCCATGAACGAGGAGCTCCGGGGCCGGCTGTCAGAGAAGCTCGACGTGCCCAAGGACGTGCTCACGATCGGAAACGGCGCCGACGGGGTGATCTACAACCTGGGAATGGCCGTGCTTGACCAGGGCGATGAGACGCTGATCCCCCGCATCAGCTACCCGATCTACGAGAGCATTATCCGCGTGATGCGTTCCACCATCACGTACACGGGAATGGAGGGCTTGCGCATCGACCTGGAGGACCTGGCCCGGCACATTTCACCGAAGACAAAGGCGGTGTTTCTGTGCAATCCCAACAACCCCACCGGCGACGCCCAGCCGCGTGATCTGCTGCGCGCGTTTCTCGAGAGGCTGCCCGCCACCGTCTTGGTCGTTCTGGATGAAGCCTACATCGACTTTGCCGATCCGGAGCTTCGCCCGGATGCGGCGGCGCTGATCAAGGGCGGCATGCGCAACCTGTTCGTCTTGCGCACCTTCTCGAAGCTCTACGGGCTGGCCGGGGCGCGTGTGGGCTACGGAATCGGGGACCCGTCGGTGATCGAGTTGATCCACCGCATCAAGCCTCCCTTCGGCGTGTCGGCGGTCGCCGAACGGCTTGCCCTCGCGGCACTGGAGGACACGCAGTTCGCCCGGAAGACCCTGGAAGAGTGCGCCCGGGAGAAGCGCTTTTTCTACGAGGAACTCGCCCGGCTGGGCTTGGACTTCGTGCCATCGCACACCAACTTCGTGCTCGTGGACTCGAAGCGCGACTGCCTTGAAGTCTTCCAGCGTCTGATGGCGCGCGGCCTGCTCGTCCGGCCGGCCAAGCAGTATGGGCTTCCGACATCCGTGCGCATCACGGTGGGCCAG
The DNA here is from genome assembly GCA_052144915.1 of Spirochaetia bacterium. Taxonomy (GTDB): domain Bacteria; phylum Spirochaetota; class Spirochaetia; order SZUA-6; family Fen-1364; genus Fen-1364. The sequence goes on from JBKQPS010000134.1 coordinate 13,893, forward strand.
CACCGCGAGAACGTGCGACTGTTCCAGGAGCTGCCAAAGGTGCTGGACGAGCTGCCGGTGCAGGGGGCATGAGGCTCGAAAAGCTCCTCTGGGGTGTGCCATCGTTCTGGATCGAACGCCTGCCCGTCTACTTCGGCAGGAACAAGGGCTTCTTCCGTGATCGCGGCATCGACCTGAAAATCCGCTGCTTCTGGGGAGGGCCCTACCTGGCCGAGGCCCTCGCCGCGGGACGCGTGCCAATCGGCGAGATCGGACTTCCTCCGTTCATGAAGGCTTTCGCGGAAGGGTTGCCCGCGCGGGCGATCGGCTCCAGCGCGATCCGCCAGCTGGATC
>JBKQPS010000135.1:0-21937 GCA_052144915.1 Spirochaetia bacterium
CGCGGGCGCCCGCGATGTCAGCCGCGGGGCTGTCTCCGACGCACAGGAGATGCGACGGGGACACGGCAAGCGTCGCGGCCGCCGCCTGGAAGAAACGGGGGTCCGGTTTCGCGAAGCCCAGCTCCTCCGAGATGAGTATTGCCGTGAAGCTGCCGGCGATTCCCGAGCCGGCGACCCTCCCTCGCTGCACGCGCGACAACCCGTTGGTGACGAGGCACAGCCGCACCCGCCGGGCGAGCTCACGGACCGTTTCGGCCGCGCGGGGCAGGAGATGAGCCTTCTGCGAAAGGCGCGCGATATAGGTCTCCGCGGTCGCCGCGGGGCTCCCCGTGAGGCCCGTCTCGCGAAAGAGATCCACCCACCTGCCCAACTGCAGTCCCGCCGCGTCGATTTCTCCCTTTTCGAAGCGCTTCCAGTACCGGGCGTTGATCACGCGGTAGGCCGCCATGGCTTCATCGGGCGGCGTGTCCGGGGCCGCGAGGGCAAGGGTCTCCACCAGCGCCTCGGATTCTGCCCGGTCGTAGTCGAAGAGAGTATTGTCCGCATCGAGCAGCACGGCCCGGTATTTGTTCATCGATAAACGAAAGATGCAGGCAAAAGCTTCCCGCGGCAAGAGCCGGCGCGCAGAAAGGGGCACGCGGGAGGCGGGCGGGCCACAGGGCACGCGACCGGTGGTACTTGACTTTTCTTCCATATTCGGTAGATTTCTCAAGCTCGCTTTTCCCCCCAAAATGGATCGGCGGCTCATACTGGAAGAAAGGAGGTCTGAAAGACATGGCTGAAGTTCTGAGCAAAAACGCGAGGGTCGGGATCGTCACCCAGAAGTTCTTCTGCACCTGCGGCGGCGAAGTCAAGATGAAGCTGGTATTCGGCAGGGGCAAGCTGCGCAACACGGCAGAGTGCGAGAAGTGCCACAGGCAGGAGCGCAAGCCCAGCGATTTCAAGGCCTGAAGACAGGCTCCCGAAAAAGCCCGCCCCAGCGGCTCACGCCCCCGGGATGGGTTTTTTTTTGCCCCCGGCCGCTCCGCGCCACCGCATCACCTGTTCAGCAATCTCCTCGTACAGCTTTCCCACCAGCTCCGTGATCTCCCTCTTTCCGCGGGGCGGCGGGTAGAGGGTGAGCGGTTTCACCCGGAACGTCGCGCCGCGCAGGTGCAGGAGCACTCGCGCAATGGTGGCGATGGAGTGCCCTCCGTCCACCGCGACGGCCAGGACGGGCATCGGAAAGCGCTCCAGGATCACCCTCACGCCCCCTGAGTAGAACTCCCGGACCCGGCCTGTCCTCGAGCGTGTGCCCTCGGGAAAGATCATGGGACAGATCCCGCGCTCGGAGAGCGCGCCCAGCTTCCTCAGCTCTCGCTGACCCTTGCCGAAGTCTCCCGTGCGGGACACGAGCGCGCTGCGACCGAACCGGAGCGAGCGGGAGATGTACGGAACGCCGCGCCGGAGCGACCTCTTTGCGACGAATCGAACGGGATAGCGGGGAAAGCACACGGTGACGGCGGGAATGTCGGCGAGGCTCTGGTGGTTGCACGCGATCAGGAACGCGCGCGGCAGCGGGCCGGGGAACCTTTGAAAATCCGTCCGCAGTCCCCCGAGGAGCCGCGCGAGGAAGAAAAGCTTCCGGGCGAGAGCCCTCTGGCCGTCGGAGACTTCGGTCATGACGGCGTCTTCTCCCCTCCGCGCGGCGAGGAGCAGGGCCAGGTCGCCGCGGAGGAAGAGCGCGAGCGTGGTCAGGAGGAACAGCACCGAGCCCATGTCTAGCGGTGTCTGCGCGCGGTGAGCTTTCCCGCGATTTCACGGACGAACCCGGGATCCGTCCCGCAGCAGCCGCCGATGACGTCGACGCCGGCCGAGACGAGCGCCGGGACGTACGACGCGTACTCCGCGGCGGACAGCGGGTAGGCGACCTTGCCGGCAACGATCTGCGGGATGCCCGCGTTCGCCTTGACCCACAGGGGGAGCGATGTCATCTTCCTCAATAAGGGCGCGAGGGGCACGTAGTCCTCGATCCCCGAGCCGCAGTTCGCGCCGATCACCGCCGCTCCCGACTCCTCGGCGCGCTTCACGCACAGCTCGGGCGGATTTCCCATCATCGTCCGGTAGCCCTTCGGCGTGCGGTTGTAGGTCATGCTCGCCACGACCGGCACTCTCGCGGTTTCTGCGGCCGCGCTCACGGCAACGGCCATCTCCTCCACGTCCGTCATGGACTCCACGACGATCCAGTCCACCCCGGCATCGGCGAGAGCCCGGGCCTGCTCGGCGAAGACGGCGTACAGCTCCTCCGGCGTCACCTCCCCGAGGGAGAGGAAACGGGCGCACGGCCCGATGTCCCCCGCGATCGTCGCCCGGCCCGCGCACGCCTCGCGCGCGATCGCCGCGCCAGAGGTGTTGATCGCCTTCACGCTGTCGGAGAGCCCGTGCGCCTCCAGGCGGAGCTTGTTCGCGCCGAAGGTGTTCGTGAGCACGATGTCGGCGCCCGCCTCGACGTATTCGCGCGTGATCTCCCGCACGATCTCGGGGTGCGTGAGATTCCACTCGTCCGGGGGAGACCCCTGCATGAGCCCCCTCTTGAAGAACTCGGTGCCCCACGCCCCGTCGGCCACCAGGATCGACCCTCTCTGCCACTCCGCGCCGCGTATTTTCATTCTGCGGTGGAGTGTATCGATTCGCCTTGCTTGTGGAAAGCGCGGGATTGCTTTAGGCTCTGCCGGCCATGGGCGTCTTTCTGCTCGCCTTCGCGCTCGTGAGCGCCGTCATCCTCGCCCTTCACCTCGCGTTGTCCGCCGGTATCGTCGCCAACATGGCGAGGGAACGGCGCGCGCCGCCTGCCCCCGGGCTTCCGGCGGGGAGGACCCGCGCCGAGGTGGTCGTCGCGGTGCGCGACGAGGCGGCGACCCTTCCCCTGCTCCTCGACTCCCTTCGCGCGCAGAGCCGCGAGGATGTGCTTTTCCTGTTCGTGGACGACCGCTCGCGCGACGGCACGAGCGGGCTTCTCGACGAGTTCCGCGGGACGGTCGGGGACCGGGCGCGCGTGATCCACAATTCCCTCGAGCCCGTCGGCCTCACCGGCAAGCAGGCCGCCCTTGACCTCGCCTTCCGCCGGACGCGGGGCGACGTGCTCCTGTTCACCGACGGGGACTGCGTCGTTCCTCCCACGTGGGCGGAGGAGATGCTCGCGCACTTTCGCGACCCCCGTGTCGGGGTGGTGCTGGGCCGCATCGAGCTGCCCGAGGACCGGGGCTTTCTCCGGCGATTCCAGGCATTCGAGCAGCCGCTTCTCAACCAGTACAACTTCGGCTCGGTCGGCATCGGCATGCCCACGGGGTGCTTCGGGAACAACATGGCGATACGGGCCCGCGCGGTGCGGGAGATCGGCGGGTTTCATGCCCTTGGCTATTCGGTGACGGAAGACGCCATGCTCCTGGACGCGGTGTGCCGCGCGGGGGGCTGGCAAGTCCGTGCCTGCGTTTCTGACCGGGGGGCCGCGATGACACGCGCGCAGGGCTCGTGGAAAGGGTACATCGACCAGCACACGCGGTGGAACGCCGGCGGACTGTTTTCCCCCGACATCGTCACTCGCGCGAGCTTCATCTTCGTCGTCCTCTTCTACCTGGTCGGGAGTCTCGTGGTGCTGCCCCTGGGTCTTCTCGACTGGCGCGTTCCCGTGCTTTCGTTGAACTCGTTTCTCAGCATCGGGCTGCTCGCCGGGCTCGGGGGGCTGTACCCCGGCAAAGACCGCGCGCGGTACTACCTCCGATTTCTTCCGTACCTCTTCTTTTTCGGCTTCTTCTATTCGTACATCACCCTGCGGGCCCTGGTACGCCGCCCGTTCGACTGGAAGGGCGCGACCCTTCGTCCGTGAGAGCCGCCACGAGACTCACGAAATCGTCGGGGCGGAGAACGGAGATGCCCGTGGCCTCCCGCAGCCATTCCTCCCGCACGTATCCCCAGGAGGCGAGGCAGGCCCGGATCCGCGGGTTCGTGTTGCCGCGGATGGCGTCCAGCTGATCTTCGACGAACACCGCTTCTTCGAACCCCAGCGCTTCCCGCAGTCTCTCCACGGCGGCGAGCTTCGGCTCGCCGTGGCTGTACAGCACGTGCGAACCCGGCACGGAGATCCCGTTGGCAGCGAGGGTCTCGATGACGAACGGCGGCTTCTTGGTGGACAGGACGTACAGCGGGAAACTGGCGGGAATCCGGGAGAGGGCCGAAAGGACGTGCGGGTAGACCGTGTTCAGGGCGAGCCAGGCGCCGCGGTCTTTCTCCAGCAGATCGGTCCGCGCCCGGTAGAACAGCTCCTTGAAACGATCCCGTGACGGGATGCCGGGCCGCTCCCAGGCCCGGTCGAACTCGGGCTGGCTCTGCACGGTCATTCCCCGGGCAATGAGATCCTGGATCAGGACGAAGTCCTCCCCCGAGCGGACAAAGGGGCGCATCGCGCGAAACGCCGCGCGGGCCGAGGCCGGCGGGTCCCCGCCCTCCGCTCCCCGATGGAGGGCGTGGTAGGCCGTCCACGAGGATGCGAAGCATTCTTCCGCGGAATCACAGATGACCCCGTCGAAATCCAGCACGAGGATCCGCACGGGCGAACTATACCTTGCCGCTTCGTTCTTGTATAACTGCCGGCGTGCAGGACTTCCATTTCACGCAGTTCATGTCGCGTTTCGACGAAAAGGGGACGCTCGCCTGCGCGTGCGGGCAGACGCACCACCGGGGGACGGGCACGGTCCTGGTGTCCCGCGGCGCCCTCGAGGAATCCGGGGAGCTTGTCCGGCGCACGCGCGGGAGCGGGTGCCGGCTCTGGGTGCTGAGCGATGAGAACACGGAGGCCGCCGCGGGAGCGCGGTGGAAAGCCGCGGTCGGCACGGCCCGCGTCGACGCGCGGGTGCTCCCCGGGCGGCCGAAGCCGCACCCGACGATGGCCCTCGTGGCGCAGCTCGCCGCGGAGGTGCGCGCGGCATCGCCGGACCTCCTGGTGTCGGTGGGCGGCGGGGTCATCAGCGACCTTGTCAAACGTCTCTCCCTGGACCTCGGCCTTCCGAACTGGTGCGTGGCCACCGCGCCGTCCGTGGACGCCTACAGCTCCGGAACGTCGGCGGTCACCGTGAACGGCTTCCACGGGACGGTGCCCGCGCGCGCGTCGGACGTGATCGTCTGCGACCTGGACGTGATGGAGAGAGCGCCGCGGGAGCTGCACCTGGCGGGTCTGGGCGACCTCCTGGCGAAGTTTCTTGCATTTCTCGACTGGAACGTGTCACGGATCGTCACGGGGGAGAGCTACTGCGCGCTGGCCGCCGAGGTCGCCCTGGCGTCGGCGCGTGACGCGCTCTCGGCCGCGCGCGGGCTGGGCCGGGATCCCGGCGAGGCCGCCCGGACGCTGACCGACGCGGCGCTCTCCTCGGGCTTCGCCATGCAGGCGTTGGGCGGCTCGCGCTCGGCGGCGACCGCAGAGCACACGATGGCGCACTTCTGGGAATCGGCGCGCGCGGCGGGGAACACGCGCTGGGACCTGCACGGCATCCTGACCGGGGTGGCCAGCAGGATGATGCTGCACTGCTACCGGGCGCTCTACGCCCGGCTGCCGGATTTCGCCCTGGACGAGATGGCGCGCCTGGGGCGCTTTGATTCCGAGCCTCCGTGGCGCGAAACCGTGGAAAGGGCGCTCGCCCCGTTCATGGCGAAGGTGGAGGAGGAGATGGCGGGCCGAACGTTCGAAAGGGGGGACCTGGCACGCCGGCTGGAGTCTTTCCGCGGCGGTCGAACCGAGATTTCCTCGGTGGCCGCGGGGATGCTCGATGAGCTTGCCGCCGCGGTGGAGACGCTCGAGGGCATCGGCTTCCCCTTTTCACTGCAGGAAGTCGGCCTGAGGAAACAGGACGTCCTGCTGCCGTTCCGCAACATCCGGCTGCTCCGAAGGCGCTACTCGACGTTCGACCTCGCCTCGGATCTCGGGCTCGATGAGGTGATGCTGATGTCGGGGGAAGGGTACGCGGCCGCTTTCTAGCGCAGCCCGCGAGGCGCGCGGCGAGGCGCTAGATGGAAAAGTCCTGGCCTGCCTTGAGCGCGGCGAGCATGTTCGTTCCGTTCTTCGCCAGGATGTCCTTGAGAGTGACGTTCGTCAGGTAGTCTTCCATGGTTTTCTGCAGACCGGTCCAGATCTCGTGGGCCGCGCACGGTTCGGCCCGGTCGCACAGCGCCTTGCGCCGCAGCGTGCATGGCGTCAGGCCGCGCGTCTCACCGACAGCCACGAGGATGTCCTGCACCGAGATTTCCGCCGGTGTCCTGTTCAGCACGAATCCGCCCCCGGGACCCCGAATGGACCGGATCAGGCCGGCCTTCTTCAGCTTGAAGAAAATCTGCTCGAGGAATTCCGACGAGACGTTCTCCTGCGTGGCGAGCGACCCGATCGAGACAGGGCGGCTGTGGCTCTTCTTGGCGAGACTGATGACTGCCCTCAGACCGTACCTGCCCTTTGTGGTGATTCTCATTCCGGCGGTGCTCCGATATGCATATATTATTGTCAATAGAGGATATTATCAACTAGGGGAAATGGAATACCTGAGGTTATGGTGAAAATAGGGCATCGGGGTCTGCACATATATCTGCTGATTTTAGTCGTAGTTCTCTGCTCAGTGGCGGTTCCCGCGCCTGGCCAGGCTGTCAGGAGCGGCCCGGTGGAGGCTCGCCTGGCCGCGGAAGAGACATCCATGTCGCCAGGCAAGCCGATCGCGGTCGCCCTGGTGCTTTCGACGGACCCTGGCTGGCACGTGTACTGGAAGAACCCTGGAGACTCCGGCCTGCCCACCACCCTCGACTGGGACCTCCCCCCTGGCTTCAGCGCGGGACCGATTCGGTGGCCGGTGCCCGAGAGGTTCGTCTCCGAGGGGCTCGTCACGTACGGATACGCCGGGCAGGTCCTGCTCGTGACGGAAGTCACGCCGCCTGCGGGGCTGCGGACCGGAACAACGCTGAAGCTCCGCGCGCGGGCGGGCTGGCTCGCCTGCCGGGTGGAGTGCACGCCGGGCAGCGCGGCGCTCGGGCTCGAGCTGCCCGTGGCTTCCGCGCTTTCCGCGCCGGACCCGCGTTGGGCGCCCCTGTTCGCGGAGGCGGGATCCCGGCTTCCCCTGAGGGGAGGAGCGGGGACGCTTTCCGCGGCGGCCGACGCACGGCAGGTGACGCTGCAGGTGACCGGCGAGGCCCTGCCGAACGGAACCCAGGCGCTGTTCTACCCCGACGCGGCCGGCCAGATCGCCGTTTCCTCTCCCCAACCGGCGACGGAAGACGGCGGGGCCCTGCGGCTGCGAATGGCGCGCGAGAAGGGGGCGGGCGCTCCGCGGAGGCTGACGGGAATCCTCGTCACGACGGGTCCGGGAGGGACGCATTCGTTCGAGGTCGACGTCCCCGTCACCGCCACCCAGTCCCGCGCGGAGGCGACGGGGTTCCTCGCGGCCCTCCTGCTGGCCTTCGTCGGCGGCCTGATCCTCAACCTGATGCCGTGCGTGCTTCCCGTGATCTCCCTCAAGGTGGTTTCCTTCAAGGGTGATGCCCGACACGGCCTGCTCTTCGCTCTGGGCGTGCTCGTTTCGTTCTGGATCATCGCCGGCCTGCTGCTGGGGCTTCGCGCCGGCGGGCGTCTCCTGGGCTGGGGGTTTCAGTTCCAGGATCCCGCGGTCGTCGCCGTCACCGGCGTCCTTTTCTTCCTGATCGGCCTGAATCTCCTGGGCGTGTTCGAGATCGGCACGCTGCTCACGCGCGCGGGGGGAGCGCGGAGGAGGCAGGGTGGAGGGGCAGGCTCCTTCTTCAGCGGGGTGTTCGCGACAGCCGTTGCGACTCCCTGCACGGCGCCCTTCATGGGCGCTGCCCTGGGGTATGCCCTCACGCATCCCCTGGGGGTCTCCTTCGGCGTGTTCTCCGCCCTTGCCCTCGGCATGGCAGCGCCGTACGCGGTGCTGTCCCTCGTTCCGGGGCTGGCCGCGCGGCTTCCGAAGCCGGGACCGTGGATGGAGACTTTCCGCCAGGTCATGGCTTTCCCGATGATGGCCGCCGCGGTCTGGATGGTGTCCGTGCTTGCGGCGCTCCGCGGGTCAGCAGGGGTGATCCTGCTCCTCGGCGCCATGCTTGCGGCCGGCATGGCCGCATGGATCTGGGGACGCTGGGGGACGATTGCCCGGCGGGGAGCCGTGAGGGCAGCCGCCGGGTCGGTCGCCATCCTGCTGGCCGTCGGCGGCACCGCGTGTGCCGCGGCTCTCCTGCCCGGCGGGAGGCAGGTTCCCATCGAAACGGCGCGCGCGGATACGGGCGGCCTTGCATGGGAGCAGTGGAGCCCGGCGCGCGTGGAAGAGCTGCGACGGCAGGGCACGCCTGTCTTCGTGGATTTCACGGCGCGGTGGTGCCTGAGCTGCCAGGTGAATGAGAAGATCGCGCTGGACAGCCCCGCCGTGCGCGCGCGCTTCCGCCAGGGGGCCATTGCTGTTCTCCGGGCAGACTGGACGGACGGCAACGACGCCATTGCGCGCGGGCTGGCGGGATTCGGACGCGCCGGCGTGCCCCTCTACGTGTTCTATCCGCGCGGCGGGGCAGAGCCGGTGATCCTGCCCGAGCTCCTCACGCCGGGCGTCGTCCTGGCCGCGATCGGGGGATAGCCGCGGCCCGGCGCTCGGACTCCCGCTCGGACTCACGCGTGGGCTTCCACTCGGACTCCCGCGTGTTGACCCCGCCGCGGAGCGCGCACTATACTCGTTCAACACATTTCCTCCAGGAGGCTCACCCGTGGGTGTGCGAGTGCGATACCCGCCGTCTCCGACGGGTTTCCAGCACATCGGGAGCGTGCGCACCGCGCTCTACAACTACCTCTATTCCCGGCGCCAGGGCGGAACGTTCGTGCTCCGCATCGAGGACACTGATCGCAAGAGGTTCGTCCCCGAGGCCCTGCAGGACATCTACGATACCTTCGCCTGGCTGGGCTTTCACTGGGACGAGGGACCGGATGTGGGGGGTTCGAAGGGTCCGTATTTCCAGTCGGAGCGGCTGCCGACGTACGCGGCCTATGCGCAGGAGCTTCTGACAGCGGGAAAAGCGTACAGGTGCTATTGCACCGCGGAGCGGCTCGAGAGCCTGAGGAAAGAGCAGGAGAGCGCCGAGGCCGGGGATTCGTCCGTGCAGGGATACGATCGGCATTGCCGCGGCCTCCCGGAGCAGGAGCTCCGGACCCTCGAGAGCGCGGGCACGCCGTCGGTAATCCGCCTCGCCGTCCCCTTGGAAGGGTCGACGAGCTTTTTCGACACGCTTTTAGGGGAGATCACGGTGGAGAACAAGGCGATCAGCCCGGATCCCGTCCTCGTCAAGAGCGACGGCTTTCCCACCTACCACCTGGCGAACGTCGTCGACGACCATCTCATGGAGATCACCCACATCATGAGGGGACAGGAGTGGCTGCCTTCCGTGCCGCTGCACGTGATCCTCTTCCACGCGTTGGGATGGACGCCTCCCGCCTACTGCCACCTGCCCATGGTCATGGGCAAGGACGGGCACAAGCTGTCCAAGCGGCTGGGATCGACCAGCGTGAGAGATTTCCGCGCGAAGGGATACCTGCCGGACGCGCTGCTGAACTGCATCGCGATGGTCGGCTGGTCGTACGACGGCTCCCGCGAGCTGTTCTCGCTGAAAGAGCTCGAGGAGCTGTTTGACATCGACAAGTTGAACAAGGCGCCGGGCGTCTTCGACTACCAGAAGCTGGAATGGTTCAACGGCATGTACATCCGGGCGAAGAGCAGGCAGGAGCTCGCGGAGCTCATCGCACCATTCCTGAAGACAGCCGGTCTTCCCGGCGATGACCGGACGATGCTCGAAGGCATCGCGGGGCTCGTGCAGGAGAGAGTGAAGGTCCTCTCCGAGGTTCCCGACCTCGTGCGGTTCATCTTCGAGGAGCCGCCGCCGCCGTCGCCGGAGGACCTCCTGCCCAAGAAGGCCGAGCCGGTTGCCACCGCGGCCGCGCTGCGGCGGTTGGATGCGCTCCTGCCCGCGCTATGCGGGGACCCGCACGCCGCGGAAGCTCTCCTCCGTGCTCTGGCCGAGGAGCTGGGGATGAAGCTGGGGGATCTCCTGATGCCCCTGAGGGTCGCCGTCACCGGCTCGAAGGTCTCCCCGCCCCTGGTGGAGAGCATCCGGGTCCTGGGCGCGGAGGAAGCGCGCCGACGCGCGTCCCGGGCAATCGCGATACTGGAAGAGAAAATGGCAAGGAGCTAGGCAATGGCGGAAACAGAGGGCGTTCAGGCCGAATCCACCTTTGGTGGCGTCCTGACAATGGATATGCTGGTGTCCCTGTGCAAGCGGCGGGGGTTCATCTTCCCTTCCAGCGAGATCTACGGAGGCCTGGCCTCCGCGTGGGACTACGGTCCGATGGGCGTGGAGCTGAAGAAGCGCATCCAGGAGTTCTGGTGGCGGCAGATGACCCAGCTGAACTCCAACATCGTCGGTCTCGACGCTGCCATCATGATGCACCCCCGGGTGTGGGAGGCCTCCGGGCACGTGGAGAACTTCACCGACCCGCTGATCGACTGCAGGAACTGCAAGCATCGTTTCCGCGCGGACCAGATTCCCGAGGAGAACATGAAGGCGCACAAGTGCCCGGACTGCGGCGCCAATCAGCTCACCGAGGCGCGCAAGTTCAACCTCATGTTCACCACGCACATGGGTCCCGTGGAGGACGAGGGCGGGCTGGTCTATCTCCGTCCCGAGACAGCGCAGGGAATCTACGTCAACTACAAGAACGTCCTGCAGACCGGCCGGGTGAAGGTTCCCTTCGGCATCGCCCAGGTGGGCAAGGCCTTCCGCAACGAGATCACCACCAAGAACTTCATTTTCCGCACCTGCGAATTCGAGCAGATGGAGATGCAGTTCTTCGTCCATCCCTCCGAGGACATGAAGTGGTTCGAGCACTGGAAGGAGAGGCGCTTCCAGTACTACCTCGACCTCGGGGTCCGCAAGAGCAGGCTGCGCTTCCACCAGCACGGCCCGGACGAGCTTGCCCACTACGCGAAGCTCGCCTTCGACATCCAGTACGAGTTCCCCTTCGGCTGGAAGGAGCTGGAGGGCATCCACAACAGGACCGACTACGACCTGAAGCGCCACACCGAGTTCTCGGGCAAGGATCTCAGCTACCTGGACGAGGTGAGCCACGAGCGGTACATCCCGTACATCATCGAGACCTCGGCGGGCCTCACCCGCACGGTCCTCGTCATCCTTTGCGATGCCTACGACGAGGAGGAGGTGGAAGGGGAGAAGCGCGTCGTGCTGCGCTTTCACCCGCGCTTGGCGCCGATAACCGTCGGAGTCTTCCCGCTCGTGAAGAAAGACGGCTTGGCGGAGATGGCCCGGAAGCTCGACGACGAGCTGTGCGAGGATTTCCGCACCTTCTACGACGAGAGCGGCGCCATCGGTCGGCGCTACCGCCGCCAGGACGAGGTGGGCACGCCCTTCTGCGTGACGCTGGACTACCAGACGAAGGAGGACCAGACCGTCACGGTTCGATTCCGCGATTCGATGAAGCAGGAGCGCGTGAAGATGGCCGATATCGCCGCCACTTTGAAGGCGGCGATCAGGGACTACAAGCGGGTAGGCGAGTGAGCAAAGAAATGCGCGGTGAACCGCGCAGGGAAGAAATGCGCGGTGTACCGCGCGGGGAAGAAATGCGCGGCGTACCGCACCGGTCTGTTTTCGACACGCTGAAGGAGCGGGGATTCGTCAGCCAGTGCTCCAACGAGGATGGGCTGCGGAAGCTTCTCGATACCGAGAAAGTCACGTTCTACATCGGTTTCGATCCCACGGCGCCGAGCCTCCAGATCGGCAACCTCGTGCAGCTCATCTTCATGGCGCACCTCCAGCGCGCCGGCCATCGGCCCATCGCCCTGGTCGGAGGCGGCACCACGCGCATCGGGGATCCCTCGGGGAAGAGCGAAATGCGGAAGATCCTGCCGGTGGAGACCATCGCGGCCAATGCCGAGATCTTCCGGAAGCAAATCTCGCGGTTCCTTGACTTCAGCGAGGGCAAGGCGCTCATGCTGGACAATGCGCAGTGGCTCGCTCCCCTGAACTACATAGAGTTCCTGCGCGACATCGGGCGGCATTTCTCCGTGAACCGCATGCTCGCCTTCGAGACGTACAAGATGCGCCTGGAAACCGGGCTGTCGTTCATCGAGTTCAACTACCAGCTCCTCCAGTCGTACGACTACCTCGTGCTCTACCGCACGCACGGCTGCCGCCTGCAGATGGGCGGGGACGACCAGTGGGGCAACATCGTGGCCGGCATGGACCTGATCCGGCGTGTCGAGGGCGTGGAGGCGTTTGCCCTTACCTCGCCCCTGGTGATCCGTTCCGACGGCCAGAAGATGGGCAAGTCGGAGAAGGGCGCGCTGTACCTCGACCAGGGAATGACCAGCCCGTACGAGTTCTACCAGTACTGGCTGAACATACCGGACGCGGACGTGCAGCCCTTCATGCTGCGCTTTACATTTCTCCCTGTCGCGGAGATCGCTGAGCTGTGCGCGGCGAAAGACCAGAGGATCAACGACGCCAAGCGCCGCCTCGCGATGGAGATCACGACGCTGGTGCACGGGCCGGACGCCGCCCGCTCCGCGGCGGATGCGTCGCGCGCCGCGTTCTCGGCCGGCGGCGAGGGCGGGGGACCGGGTGATCTCTCCGGTGTTCCCTCCGTTGAGGTCCCCCGCGCGGAGCTGGCGGATGGCATCGGGATCATCGACCTGTTCGTGCGGTCCACCCTCTGCGCGACGAAGAGTGACGCGCGCCGGCTGGTGAGCCAGGGCGGCGCGTACGTGGGCAGGAAGAACGTCACGGACGTCGACGCCCGCGTCACCGTGGCCGACGCGGAGAACGGCGCGATATTGTTGAGGGCTGGAAAGAAGAGGTATTTCCGGATTATCGTGACCTGAGAGCATGAAGAAGCTCCGGGACACGAACCTCGGCAGATACGCGTCCGCAATATCCGCGACGGTGCACCCGGTGCGCGCGCTCTTCGAGCTCTGCTGCGCGATCCTTCTCGCCATTCCTTTTCTCACGGCTTTCGCGATGACCCGCTCTGCGCCGTTCTACCTGTACCTCCTGTACCCCCTGCTGTTCCTCGTCTCCCATTTCGTCTGGTTCCGGCTGCCGTCGGTGGACAGGAGGCTGCGCGGGGTCCTCTTCTGGGCCACGCTGACGCTGGTGCTCGCCCTCGGCGCGGCGTTCATGTACTGGAGCTACCGCGAGGCAGGGGCGCGGGGGGGCGCATTTCCGGCTGTCGGGATTTTCGCCATCCCGCACTGGGTGGCCCCGAACATCGACGCGGACTTTCCGACGGCAGCCGTGTACTTCCTCGTTCCCTCCGCGGCGGGCGCCGGCGTCTACTGTCTCGTGCTGGGACTCTTCCTGAAGATGTACAAACGGCGGCGCGCGGATGAGCATCGACGGCGGTCGCACTCGGACGGGAAAGGGGCGTGACCTCCGGGTTCCTGTACGACGCTCTCCTCGCGGTGCACCTCGCAGGTGCGGCCTCCGCGGCCCTGCTGCTTCTCCGCGCACGGGACCGCGCCGTGACGGGCGCGGTGATCACCCGGCTTCCCGAGGTGCTCTTCTCCCTGGCGGGCGTGTTCTTCCTCTTTTCGTACATCTACGCGACGAACGCGAACATGGACTACGTCCAGCGGTTCATGTCGTCCCACGGGAACCACCTGCTCGCTCCCGACAGCACGCAGGAGCGGCGCGAGGCGGCCGCCCGGTTCCTGCCGCTTCTCGTCTTCGACGCGCTGTGGTACGGCTTCACGCGCCTGCGGCGGCCCGCGGCCGCACGGGCAGCCTTCGAGGCCGAAAGCCGCGTATCCGTATGGGCGCTCCCCCTGGCGATCGCGTCCGGCGTTCTCGCTGCCTTTGCATTTCCTTCCTTCGTTCGCATGAACGGCTTGCCCGTCCTGGGGTGGTTCTGCCTGGTTCCTTTGCTGGTGGTCCTCGCGGAGGTCCCTCTGGGCCGGGGGGTGTTCTACGGAACCCTCGCGGGCGTGATCCAGACGATGGTCTCCAACTACTGGCTGGGCACGTTCAACCTGCTGACCCTGCAGTTCGTGACCGTCGTCACGGCGCTGGAGTACGTTCCTTTCATGGTGATCTCGCTCCTCGTCATGCGGCCCACCGGCCGGTGGAGTTTCCTGGTGTTCCCCGCCGCTTGGACCGTCTTTGACTGGCTGCGCGCGATGGGCTTCCTCGGGTATCCCTGGGGTATGCTCGGCGCATCCCAGTACGCGCTCATCCCGATCATCCAGGTCGCCTCCCTCACCGGCGTGTGGGGAGTCACGTTCCTGGTGACTTTGTCCAACTCGGTGCTTGCGGCATACGCACGCGCGGCGATCGCGCGTATGCGCGCGGGGAATGCGTCGACGCGCGCCGCGAATGCGCGCACGCGCGGGCGGGCGGGACCGGCTCCGGCGATCGTTCTCGTGGGGTGCGGCGTGTTCTGCCTCGTATGGGCCGGCGCCGGCGCCCTGTCCGATGCCGCGATCGCCGCCCGCGCGCGCGGCGCCGCCGGCAGGAGCGTGCGGCTGGCGCTCGTCCAGCAGGACGATGACCCGCGGAAGGACGACTACCGTGCCGTGTTCGATACCCTGCGCCGGCTGACAGACTCCGCCCTCGGACAGGAGCCTGACCTCATCGTGTGGTCGGAAACTGCCTTCGTTCCGAACATCCGGCGCTGGAGCAGGGAGGATCCCCGGGAGTTTCCCCTGGCCGCCCTGGTGAGGGACTTTCTCTCCTACCAGAAAGGCCTGGGGACCTGGCTCCTCACCGGCAACGACGACTACAGCCTCGTGAGCCGCGGCGCCGTCCAGGAGAGGCTCGACTACAACGGGTCGGTTCTCTTCTCCCCGGCAGGGGAGAGGATCCAGACCTACCACAAGATCCACCTCGTTCCCTTCACGGAGTACTTTCCGTACAAGCGGCAGCTGCCGGGAATCTATGCGCTTCTCCAGAGCTTCGACGCGTACTTGTGGGAACCGGGGGACCAGAGAGTCGTCTTCCGTCATCCGAAGTTCACCTTCTCCACGCCGATCTGTTTCGAGGACGCCTTCCCGGACGACGTGCGGAGGTTCGTGACCGCGGGTGCGGAGGTGATTCTCAACATCTCCAACGACTACTGGTCGCTCACCGAGACCGAGGGAATGCAGCACGCGGCCAACGCGGTCTTCCGCGCGGTGGAAAACGGCAGGCCTCTTGCCCGCGCCGCTGCCTCGGGTCTCACGTGCCTCGTGGATCCGCGCGGCGTCATTCGCGCGCGGACGCCTTTCTACGAGGAAAACCGGCTGATCGTCGACGTCCCCCTGTCCCTGTCCCGAACGACTCTGTACACGCGGTGGGGCGACTGGTTTCCCCTTGCGCTGTGCGGACTGCTCGTCATTCTGCTGATCGGAGGCGTCGTACGCGGAAGGCGATACTGAGGCGCAGAGTGCGGGCGCTCTACGAGCAGATGCTTCGCGCGTACGGCCGCCAGGGCTGGTGGCCCGCTCCCGGAAGGGCCGGCCGGCGCGGATTCGATCCCGGGGGATACCATGCGGCTGATTTCCGCACGCCGGCCACCGCTGCCGGGAGATTCGAAGTGATCATGGGCGCCGTTCTCACGCAGAACACGGCCTGGACGAACGCCGCCGCGGCCCTCGCGTCCCTCCATGACGCCGGCATCCGTCTTCCTGCCGACATCATGGCCGTGGCCCCCCGGCGCCTGGCGGCGCTCATTCGAAGCTCGGGGTATTTCAACCAGAAAGCGAGGAAGCTGAGGGCGATCGCCGTTCTCTTCTCCCGTCCGGGTTCCCTCGATTCCGACGCCGCGCCCAACCGCGAAACACTGCTCGGCCAGTGGGGGATCGGACCGGAGACCGCGGACTCGATTCTCCTGTACGCGTTTCACGTGCCGGTGTTCGTGGTCGATGCCTACACGAGGAGGGCCCTCACCCGCATCGGCATGATCGAGGGCGGGGAAAGCGATGCGGGAATCCAGGCCGTGTTCCATGACTCCCTGGATCGGGACGCCGCGGTGTACAACGAGTACCATGCCCTCTTCGTGGCGCACGCGAAGCAGTTCTGCCGGGCGCGCCCCGAGTGCGCCGCGTGCCCGGTGAAACCCTGCCGCACCCGCGGAAGCGTTCGATATGAGAGCACGCGATCTTGAACCGCCGGACCTTTTCGGCCACACTCGTGGCCCATGGCACACACCGGCGCTCCCGAGATCGTCGTCTGCGGGCACCTCTGCCTGGACATCATTCCGGGATTCCCGGCTCTGGCGCGCGGCCAGGACTGGTTCCGCCCGGGAAGGCTTTCTCTCGTGGAAGCGCCGGTCATCTCCTCCGGCGGCGCCGTTTCCAACGTGGGACTTTCCCTGCACCGGCTCGGGCTGCCGGTCCGCCTCGTTGCGAAAATTGGAAATGATCCGCTTGGCCGGCTGATCCTCGAAAGAGTGAGCGCAATGGGCCCGGGGCTCACGCAAGGCATCGGCCGGGTTGAAGGCGAGGTCACCTCGTATTCCGTCGTGATTAATCCGCCCGGCACGGACCGGGTATTCCTGCACTGCCCGGGGGCCAACGACACGTTCACGGATGCCGATGTCTCCGACGAGGTCATGGCGAACGCGTCGATCTTCCATTTCGGCTATCCGCCTCTCATGAAGCAGATGTGGTCCGACGGCGGCGCACGGATGGAGCGGCTTTTCTCCCGCGCGAGGGCCCGGGGAGCCATGACCTCGCTGGACATGAGCCTGCCGGATCCATCGAGCCCCTCCGGAATGTTCGACTGGGGCGCCTTTCTTTCGCGGGTTCTTCCCGCGGTGGACATCTTCGTGCCCAGCATCGAGGAGCTCTTCTTCATGATGGACAGGGGCGAATTCACGCGACGGGCCGACGCGGGTGGAGGGGAAGAGATCGCCGCGCAGGTGACCTTCGCGGAGCTCGCGCGGCTGGCCGACAGGGCGCACCAGGCGGGCGTCTCTGCCGTGCTGATCAAGCTCAGCAACAGGGGCGCGTACCTTCACACGCGCTCGCAGGGGCTGGCCGGAGCTGCCGGGTGGGCCAGCCGCGAGCTGTACACGCCCGTGTTTTCCGTACCGCTCATCGCGGGAACGACAGGGTCAGGAGATGCGACAATCGCCGGTTTCCTCGCGTCGCTGGTCCGAAACCTCGGCGCGGAGGAAGCGCTGACCATCGCAGTCGCCGTCGGAGGATGCTGCGTCGAGGCTCCGGACGCCACATCAGGCATCCGAAGCTGGGAAGAGACCCTCGCCCGGGTGAAGGCAGGGTGGGCTCGTCGACCGGTGGAGATCAGGGAAACCGGCTGGCGCCGCCTCGCGAACGGCGTCTGGGCCGGTCCGCACGACCGGTCCTGAGCCCCTATTTCCCCGAGTCGAAGACGGTCTTTCCCACTTCGTATCGCTTCGTGTCGATGCCTTGGCGATAAGCTTCCAGGTCCGCAAGCTCGCGCTCTATCTCGGGGAAGCGGTAGGCGAAGAGGCCTTCCTTTTCCAGGGGAACAGGCTCCGCCTTCAGCGAAGCGGCGATCCGATCGAGGATCCTTCGGCTTGCCGCCATGACGTCCCGTGGATCGATGCTCGTCCCCGTGGGTCTCACTTCACGAGGGTCTACGCGCGAAGGGGAAGCGAGCACCTGCGCCATCACCCGCCGCCGCAGCGTCTCCTCCCGCAGCGCGTCGTTTCGGCGGGCGAGCCGGACCTTCCGCAGGAGAGGGACGAGGAAGAAAAGCACGGAGAAGACGACCGGGATGACGCCCAGGACGACCGACATCACCGGCACGGGGCTGATGCCCGCCTGCAGGAGCAGGTGACCGACGAACGAGTAGAGGTACGGCCCGGTTCTTGCCGCGCCCGCCGCGGCGAATCCACTGAACGCGGCGGCGCCCTGCGTGAGGCTGATTCCCAGGAAATACATCCCGAAGGCGAGGTTGAATGCGTTGAAGAACGTGATCCATCCGTTGGTCCGCGGCTTGTTCGCCGAAAATGGCACGACGCGTTTCGTCGCGGGGTTGAGAACCGGCACGTGCCCGATTGCCTGCTGCCCGGCGCCCGAGGTCCGCATGAGCTCGGGAAAGGAGTACACGACCGTCCCGTCGTCTGTGACGCCCGGCTCACCCTCGTATTCGAGGAGCAGGCGGTTCATGAGCGCGTTGGCCGCTTCGTTGTCCCGCCCCGTCAGCGCCATGAGCTCTTCCAGCGTCAGCACGCCCTTGTGGGAGCGGATGTAGGAAATGACGTACTTTCTCTCCGCGTCGTCCCACCCCGTGTTCGGGTCCCCGTCCCCGAAGACGTACCCGAAGACGGACTTGTAGAACGCCCGCCCGCCGGGCTGGGGCTTCCTCTGCCGATCGTTGAGGATGCTCGTCCAGAACCACATGCGCAGGACCAGGTTGAACAGCTGCATGCCGAGGTACATCCCGCCGAAACCGCCGCCGCGGTCGCGGCCGCCGCCCCTGCCATCCCCCCGCCCGGCGACGCTCGCCGCAACGGAGGCGAGGATGGCGAGCACGCCGAGGGCCACGAAGCCGATGAAATAGCCCACGAGCATGGCGACGATCCAGATCTTGAACAAGAGGGTGAGAACCCGCGCGGCGGTGCTCTTGAACGACTTCCAGAATCTCCGGAAACCCGGTCCCGCACCGCGCAGCATGCTGCGCATCCCGTCCGGGAAATAATAGAGCAGCTCACCGGATTCCGTGACCTTCAGTCGTCCCGCGTACTCGTCCAGCGCGGCTTTTGCCGCCTGCTCGACCTGGTATTTCGGCAGCCCTGTGCCGGCGATCATGTCGGCAACCGTGGATTCGCCGCGTTTCTGCTTCAGGTAGGAGACGAGCTGGTCCTCCACCTTTGCAAGGGGAAAGTCATACACCTTCTGCGCAACAGCCACCACGTTCCTCCTGGCTCTTTAGGCGTCTGTTTCAACGATACAGGAAAGGGGCAGGATGTGCAAATTCGCACGATAGCGGGGCGATGCCGTCGGTGACGGAAGTTCCCGCGGTCCGCGCCTCGGGCACCCTGGTGTTCCCCGAGTCACGCTCCGCAGGGCACGCGGCGCGCGTCTTCACGCTGGCACTTGACAGAGGGGCGCGGTTGAGTTAGTTTCACAACTTGTTGCGTATGCGGGACTTGGAATACGTGGAGGTACCAATCTTTGGCCAGGAATCTCTCAGCTGAGAAAAGCGACCGCCAGGGCGAAAAAAGACGCCTTCGGAACAAGATGATCAAGAGCAGGGCCAAGACCCTGGTGAATGACTTCGTGGAGCTCGTGGAAGGGAAGAAGAAGGACGAGGCGCAGAAGATGCTCGTGGAGGTCTCCTCATTCCTCGACCAGGCCGTTTCCAAGGGCGTCTACCACCGGAACACCGCCGCGCGCAAGAAGTCGCGGATGTCGCACCTGCTCAGCGGGATGAAGGCGTAGCGGACCGTCATCGTGGCCAGGGAAAAGCTTTCCAAGGCCGAAATCGTCGAAAATATCTTCCCCCTGGTCAAGGTCAGCAAGAAGAACATCCACAAGATCATCGACTTGTTCTTCGAGCAGATCAAGACCGGGCTCCTCGGAGACCGCGTCATCGAGCTGCGGGGGCTGGGGACCTTCGAGATCCGCACGCGCAAGGGACGCAAGGCGCGCAACCCGAAAACGGGAGACTCGGTGGTCATCGGAAACCACGGTGTGGCCCATTTCCGCCCCGGCAGAGAGCTGAAACAGAAGGTCTGGGACCTGAGGAGATAGCACGGGCACGGCGTCGGCACGTCTGGCAACCGCGGGCGCGGCCCTCGATGCGGCGCTTCGCGCGGTGATCGCGAAGAAGGTGTCCGGGGCCGGCGCGTCGCGCGGTGCGCGCTAGTGCTCGTCATGCCCCATCGCCGTTCCGCCTCCGGGATCCTCGTCGACCTGGGACTCCTCTCGGTTTCGTCCCTCCTGTTCGCGCTGGCCTTTCCCAGCTTCCTTTCGATCCAGGGCTGGTTCCCCCTGGGGTTCGTGTGCCTCGTTCCGCTGTTCATGGTGGTGCGCCGCGCAAGCTGGCCCGCCGTTCCGTTCTACGGCCTGTTCTTCGGCTACGCGTCGTACGCGTTGTTCAACTACTGGCTGGGGAAATTCCATCCTCTCACGCTCGTCGTGGTGCCGCCGATCTATGCCGCGTATTTCCTGGTGACTCTTCCTGCCCTGAAGCTGGCCGACACGCTCTTCCCCCGGCACGCGTATGTCCTGCAGTCCGCGTTGTGGGTCTGCTATGAGTATTTCCTCAAGAGCAGCGGGTTTCTTGCGTATTCCTATGGCAACCTGGGCTACTCGCAATACGCATTCCTGCCGTTCATCCAGATCGCCGACGCCGTGGGCGTCTGGGGCATTTCACTGCTCGTGGTGTTTCCCTCCAGCCTTTTGGGGCGCGCTCTGGCCGACGGGCTGGCCGCGCTGCGGGGGGAATGGCGCCGGTACATCCCGCCGGCTGCCGCGTATGCAGTTGTCTTCGCGGCGGTCGTCGGATACGGGTTCATCTCCCCTGTTGCAACGGCATCGGACCGGCAGTGGAAAGTCGCCCTCGTCCAGCAGAACGTGGACCCCTGGAAGGGCGGCTACACGGCGTACCGCACCTCGCTCGACGTGCTGGAACGCCAGAGCCTGCGGGCGGTGGCGGAGAACCCCGAGATCGTGATCTGGTCGGAGACCTCGTTTGTACCAGCCATCGACTGGCACACCCGTTACAGGCCCGACACCCAGACCTACGGCCTGGTGCAGGAGCTGCGGGAGTTTCTCGCCGCGCAGCCCGTTCCCTACGTCGTGGGAAACGATGACGGGCAGCTCAAGCGCGTCGAGGAAGGGCAGGAGGTGAGGGTCGACTACAACGCGGCGATCCTCTTCGACAAGGACCGGATCGTCGACACCTACCGCAAGCTGCACCTCGTCCCCTTCACGGAGAGCTTTCCTTTCCAGAAATCGCTGCCGGCGCTCTACAACGCGCTGGTGAATGCCGACACGCATTTCTGGGAGCAGGGAACCGTCTACACGGTGTTCCAGGCCGGGGGCGTGCATTTTTCCACGCCCATCTGCTTCGAGGACACATTCGGGGATCTCTGCCGGGGCTTTGTGCGCCGGGGAGCGGACGTGCTGGTCAACATCACGAACGACGCGTGGTCATTCTCCGTGCCGGGCGCGATGCAGCACATGACCATGGCCGTCTTCCGCGCCGTGGAGAACCGTCGATCGGTGGTCCGCTCCACGAATGCCGGCATGACGAATATCATCGATCCGAACGGGCGCATTCTCTCCCGCCTCCCCCCGTTCCAGGAAGGCTTTCTCTCGGGCACCGTGCCGATCCACACCGGTGCGGCCACGCTCTACACGCGGTGGGGAGACTGGTTTCCCCCCGTGCTCCTTTCGCTGAGCCTGGGCGCGCTCGCCGCCGGAATTCTCCGCAGGTCCCTGACGAAGCCGAATTGACAGGTGCGGCGTTCTCGGGCAGAATGGGAGTCGGGGGGCGCATGAAGCTCAGGGGAAAGATTCTCATCGTCGACGACGAGCCGATCAACCTCGAGTTTTTCGACGTGATGCTGAGCAAGCTCGGCTTCCAGGTGGAAAAGGCAGTGGACGGGGAGGAGGCGTTGGAGAAGGTGCAGGCCGTCAACCCGGACCTCGTCATCCTGGACAACATCATGCCCAAGCTCTCCGGCTGGGAGCTCACGCGGCTCCTCAAGCACGACCCCGCGTACCGTCGATACCGAAACACGCCGATCATCATGTTTTCCGCGATGAACGAGGTGAAGGACCGCATCGAGGGATTCGAACAGGGCGTGGATGACTACATCACCAAGCCGTTCAACTTCACGGAAGTGCTGGCCCGCATCCGGGCCGTCCTGCGCAGCCGCGAGCTCTCGCGCCAG
>JBKQPS010000136.1:0-11388 GCA_052144915.1 Spirochaetia bacterium
CCGGGGAGGATGTGTCGGAGGAGTACTACGACCTTGATGCGGAGCTGGGCAACCTGGTGGAGGTCCGCGGCCGGCTGTTCCAGCTCCTGAAGCAGGCGGTGAAAGTGCAGGACGCCATCTCGGTGGAGGAGCAGCTCGAGCGGGTCGGGGCGAACGTGAACCGCATCAAGGGCCGCATGAAATACCTGGAAACAATGAGCGGCATGTGCACGGTGGACGTGAGCCTGTACAGCGAGGAGCGGCCCGCCGCGGAGGGCTTCCTCAACTGGAGCCTGGTGGGCCACGGGTTCTGGCGGGCGGCCCAGATCCTGGTGAGCGCGTTCTTCGGGATCCTGCAGGTGCTCGTGGTGGCGATCCCGCTGGCAGTCGTACTGGGCGCGGCCGCGTGGGGGATCGTCCTGCTGGTGCGTTGGGTGCGCAGGTGGAGGGGTCGCGTGCTGCCAGGGCAGGGCGTGACGAAAACTGCGAAGCGAGGCGTCGCAAAGAGATAAGCTCGTCCCGTGGCCAGGCCCAGGCGCCGAGACGACGCATTTTCGGAGTTGACATGCCGACTCGCAGGTAGTATTACTGTAGGAGTAATACCATGAAGGTCACGAGCAAAGGCCAGGTGACGATCCCCCAGGAGCTGCGGCGCAAATACCGGATTGACTCGCATGCGGAGGTGGACTTCGTCGAGGAAGACGGCAAGATCGTCGTCAAGGTCGCAAAGAAGTCCCTATCCTCGATCCGAAAGCTCGTCGGCCGCGGGGATGTCCGCCTGTCCACCGACGAAATCCTCCGCCTGACACGGCGGGATTGATGCCTGCGTACCTGGTCGATTCTTCCGTCCTGCTCGACATCTTCACCGCGGATCCCGCCTGGGGCGAGTGGTCGACCGGCCGCCTGGAGGAAGCGTGCTCCCGGGGAACCGTGTTCATAAGCCCGGTGATCTATTCGGAAATCTCGATTCGCTTCTCGCGGATCGAGGACCTGGAGGAGGCGATCAGCGAGAGCGGGCTCACCTGGAGTGAAATACCACGGGAGGCACTGTTTCTCGCGGGGAAGGTGTACCTGTCCTACAGGAGGAAAGGCGGGCTGAAGACAGCTCCGCTGCCGGATTTCTTCATTGGCGCGCACGCGGCCGTGTCTGACCTCGTGCTCATTACCCGCGATCCCGGCAGGGTACGAAGGCACTTTCCAGGAGTACGGCTGTCGTGTCCCGAGTCGGCACGGGGGACTCCATGACCTATCGCACGCTGGGAAGATCCGGTATCGAGGTGTCTGTCGTGGGCCTGGGGTGCATGTCCCTGGGGCTCGACAGGTCCCGGGCACAGCGCATCCTCGGCAGGGCCCTCGACCTGGGCGTGACGCTGTTCGACACCGCGGACCTGTATGACCACGGCGTCAACGAGGAGCTCGTTGGGGAGACGCTGCACGGCGTCCGCGACAAGGTGGTGATCGCCACCAAGGTGGGGAACCGGTGGCGTTCCGACGGCTCAGGCTGGGACTGGGACCCCACGGAGAAGTACATCCTGGGAGAGGTCCACGAAAGCCTGCGCAGGCTCACGACGGAGTACATCGACCTCTACGTGCTTCATGGAGGGACGATCGACGACCCCGCGGAGGAGACGGTGCGGGCGTTCGAGCGTCTCTTGAAGGAGGGCACCATCCGCGCGTGGGGAATCTCTTCCATCCGGCCCAACGTGGTGCGCCGCTACGCGGCCATGGCCGAGAGCGGCGCCGCCGGGTTGTCGTCCGAGATGGTCCAGTACAGCGTGCTGGACCGCAGGCCCGAGGAAGAGATCCTGGAAACCGCCCGTCGGGCCGGGCTCGGGGTCCTGGTCCGCGGCGCGGTCGCCGGCGGCCTCCTGGCAGGAAGGCCTCCTGCCGGAAAGCCAGCGGCGCAGTACCTGGACCTGGCGGCCTCGGAAGTGCAAGCTGCCCAGGATGCACTTCGGGCGATCTCGGGGTCTGACAACGAGATGGCGCAGACGGCCATCCGATTCGTGCTGAGCCATCCCGCCGTGACTGCGGTGGCCGCGGGGGCCAGCAGCGCGGCCCAGGTCGAGGCAAACGTCGCGGCGGTCGAAAGCTCGCCCTTGAGCGAGGCCGATCAGCACGCCCTGCGGGAAGCGGTCCGCCCGCTTCGCTACGCAAGCCATCGATAGCGCCGGCCGGCCAGCGCTTGACCTCGTCGACTCCGTGACCGAGATTGGTTCCCGGGGGTCACGCGATGCGCAAAGCAGACGACGTGGAGAGATTCGATCGATGGGCGGCGACGTACGACCGCTCCCTGGCGCAGCGATTCTTCTTCATGCCGATTCATTCGAGAATGCTCGGCCTTCTCGAGCGTGCGGGACCGGAGGATCATTCCCCCGGTTTCGTCCTGGACGTCGGCTGCGGCACCGGGCGCCTTCTGCGGGCCGCGGCCCTGCGGTGGCCAGGGGCCCGGTTGTTCGGAGTGGATCCGGCTCCGCAGATGATCGCGGAAGCCGCGCGCCTCAACCCCAGCGCCTCGTTTTCCCTCGCGCCAGCCGAGTCCCTTCCTTTCCCGGACCGCACGGCCGACATCGTTTTTACCAGCATGTCCTTTCATCACTGGGCAGACCAGGCAAAGGGTATTCGGGAAATCGCCAGGGTGCTTCGACCCGGGGGTTTTTTCTGCCTGGCCGACCATGCGTTTTTCCTCGCGCGACTTTCCGGCGAGCGCGTCCGGAGTCGAAGCGAGACTCACGCGCTCGTCACCGGCGAGGGCCTTGCGGTCCTCAACCAGCGGGCGCTGCTGCCATTCTTGCTCGTCACCGTGGCTCAAAAACCGTCACATTCGTGAGCGGCCCCTGGGCGATCTCAGCGCGCCCCTGTCATCTGCTGAGGCTGCAGCATGCTCACGCGGTTGCCTTCCGTGTCGATGAACGCCGCAAACAGGCCGATCCCGGGGATTTCGTCAGGTTCGCCGGGCTTCTGGCCGCCCAGCGCCTTGCCGCCCGCTGCCGTCACTCTCTTCATGGCGTCACGGATGTCATCCACGGCGATCACGACGCTGGGTGCCTGGTCGTCCTTTGTCCGGTCGTAGAAGCCGCCGTTGATCCTGCCCGGTTCCCTGGGGAACATGTTCTCCCCGGTTTCGGTGGTCTGGACGACCACGTAGTTTCCCATCTCGGGACCCAGCTGCTGCGTCTGCCAGCCGAATACCCCCGAATAGAACTTCGACATCCGGCCCTTGTCTTTCGCGGGCATTTCGAAATGCACCACGGGACTCATCTTCATGCGCCTGTCCTCCTATCCCGCGAATATACTGATGAAAGGCAGGCCGGGCAGGCGCCGCTTCCGCGCTCTTCCGCGCGGGCGCATTCGCCCCGGGGGCGGATCCAACGTATATTAGGCACCTCATGGAAATCGGCATCTACTCATTCGCGGACCTGACGCCGGACGTCCAGACCGGCAGGAAGATCAGCCCGACGGAACGGATGCGCGAGATCGTGGAGGAGATCGAGCTTGCTGACCAGCTCGGGCTGGACGTGTACGGCCTGGGAGAGCACCACAGGCCGGACTTCATCAGCTCGGCGCCTGCCGTGGCGCTGGCCGCGGGCGCCTCCCGCACGAAGCGCATCCGCCTGACCAGCGCGGTCTCGGTCCTGAGCTCGGACGACCCGGTGCGCGTGTACCAGGACTTCGCCACGCTGGACCTCCTGTCCGGCGGCAGGGCGGAGATCATGGCAGGCAGGGGATCATTCGTCGAATCGTTTCCCCTGTTCGGTTATGACCTGGATGATTACGACGAGCTGTTCCAGGAGAAGCTGGACCTGCTCCTGGCCGTTCGCGGGAACGAGCGCGTCACGTGGTCGGGAAAGTTCCGCCCGCCCCTGGAAGACCTCGGCGTCTACCCCCGGGCGCAGCAGCAGCCGCTGCCGGTGTGGGTGGCCGTCGGCGGAAGCCCGGATTCGGCCGCCCGCACGGCCCATCTCGGCCTGCCCATGGCGCTTGCCATCATCGGGGGCCGGCCGGAGCGCTTCGCCCCGTTCGTGCAGCTCTACCGGGACGTTGCCCGGGAAGCGGGGCACGAACCGTCGAAGATCAAGGTCAGCATCAACTCCCACGGGTACATCGCCGACACCTCCCAGCGCGCCGCCGATGAGCATTTTCCCTACATGGCGGCGCTCATGTCGAAGATCGGCCGGGAGCGGGGCTGGCCCCCGATGAGCCGCGCCCAGTTCGAGGCGGACCGCGGGCCGCGCGGCCACCTGCTGCTGGGAAGCCCGCAGCAGGTCATCGACAAGCTCCTGTTCGAGCACAGCGTGTTCAACTACGACCGGTTCCTCATCCAGTTCAGCGTCGGGACGATGCCGCACGACCGGATGATGCACAGCATCGAGCTGCTCGGGACCACGGTGGCCCCCGCGGTGAAAAAGGCAGTGGAGGGAGCGGCCGGCCCGGTCCCGGCGGCCGGCCCGGTCCCGGCGGCTGACGCGGCCGGCGCATGAAGCTCTTCGAGCCCTGCGCCCTGGGGGACCTCACCCTGCCCAACCGTGTGGTCATGGCGCCCATGACCCGAAATCGCGCCACGGGGACCATTCCGCAGGAGATGGCGGCCGTCCACTACGCGGCGCGGGCGAGCGCGGGACTGATCGTGAGCGAGGCCGCCCAGGTCTCCTCGCGCGGCCAGGGATACCAGGACACCCCGGGCATCCACACCCCGGCACAGGTGCAGGCCTGGCGCGCCGTCACCGATGCCGTTCACCGCGCCGGCGGCCGCATGTTCGTCCAGCTTTCTCACGGGGGGCGGCTTTCGCATTCGGACTTCCACAGCGCGCCGCCGGTGGCACCCTCCGCGGTAAAGCCGATCGGGTTCATCCGCACGCCGAAAGGGCTCAAGCCCTACGAGACGCCGTGGGTGCCTTCGACTGCCGAGGTCTCGATGATTGTCGATGAGTTCAGCCGGGCGGCGGCATGCGCCCGGGACGCCGGCTTCGACGGCGTGGAGATCCACGGGTCGAGCGGGTTTCTCATCGACCAGTTCCTGCAATCAGGCACCAACCAGAGGGCGGACCGCTACGGCGGCAGCCTGGAAAACCGGCTTCGCTTTGCGCGGGAAGTCGTCGAGGCCGTCTCCGGCTCCTGGAAGAAGTCCCGCATCGGCTTCACCGTGTCCCCCGGGGGAAACCACAAGGGCATCAGGGACGACAACCCCCTGGAGACCTTTGCCGCCCTGGCGGCCGCGTTGAGCCAGGCAGGCGTCGGCTACCTTCACGTCCTGGAAGAGCAGATCGCCGAGCTGAGCCCGGCCCGGCTGATGCGGGAGCATTTCAAAGGCACCCTCGTGACCAGCGGAAGCTACACGCGCGACTCCGCGGAAGAGGCCTTGCAGTCCGGCGTGGCGGACCTGGTGGCGTTCGGCCGGGCGTTCACGGCGAACCCCGATCTCGTGGAGAAGCTCCGCGCCGATGCGCGCCTGGCGCTTCCCGATCCGAAGACGTTCTATTCCGGCGGCGCCCGGGGCTACGTCGAAGAGGTGGCGCTCAAGAGCTGAAGAGCCCGGCGGGTGCTGTCTCCATGCGGGTGCTATCATTGAGGCGGCGGGATCGACGCGGTCCGGCTGCAGGAGGCATCCTCATGATCTTCGGGGCACACGCCATCATATTTTCGAAATCTCCCCGCGAAGCCCGGGCGCTTCTGAAGAATGTTCTCGGCAGCCGGTCGATCGACGCGGGCGGCGGATGGCTCATATTCGCGCTTCCGCCGGCAGAGATCGCTGTCCACCCCACGGAAGGCGCCCCCGAGCACCAGCTCTATCTCATGTGCGGGGACATCGAGGCGACGATCGCCGAGCTGCGTGCCCGGGGCATCACGTTCAGCCGGGCAGTGCGTGATATGAGCTGGGGGAGAGTCACGGCCATTGCCCTGCCCGGCGGCGGGGAGCTGGGACTTTACCAGCCGCGGCATCCTACGGCGCTTGCACGGCCCCGGGCGGCATCGCGTGCAAAGAAGGCACGTGCACGCCCCGGAAAGCCCGCCGCCGGGGCCCGCCCGCGGCGAGTGCCGTCTGCTGGATCTGGAAACTCTGCATCGCGTTGAACGCCCCGAGCAGCCTGTTCTTGTCTGGATAGACATCCAGGTTTCCCGCCTCCAGGGCAAGAAGCAGCTCGTGCGCCGCCTCGATGGTGGAAAGACACCACGACGCGGGCTGGCGCTTGATGATGAACCGGCTGGGCGCGGCGGGTTCGATCGCCAGCCGTGGCAGGCGCATGAGGGACGGGCTTTGCCGCGCGATCGTGCGCGCGCAATGCCAGGTCGCATCGATGAGAAACACGACGAGCCTGCGCGCACCGCCTGCCGCGGCAGGGAAGGCCCCGTCGTGAATGCTGGCCGCGCCCTCTCCCGGATAGAGCAGGACCGGGCAGTTGTGGGGATCCTCGACCAGCGAACGAAAGCGCACGTTGTCATCGAAGCATATCCCGGGGATGATCTCGCTGTTGGCCATGTTCAGGCACGTCAGCCGCCCCGTCGTGCACTTCTGATGACGGAACTCCTTGGGGTGCATGAGGAGGACGATCCGCGTACGCGTCTCCATCGGCGCCAGGGTCGGGCAGAGGCAGCAGGAGGCGGGACGCCAGCACCGGTAGCAGGTCTCTCGCGGCACGGGACTGCGCTCGCTCTTTCTCACCCGCGGTCCGCCAGCACACCGAGTGCCCTCACGATGTCCGCCATCCCCTCGGTGTCCAGGCCGCAGTACCCAGCCAGTTGGCGGCGGACACGCAGGCGCTCCTCCTCGGGCGCCCCTCCGAAAGTGATGCGCTTGAACTCCAGGCTCGCCTGGCCGCCCTCGTGGATGGCGAGGTCCCGGTAACTCCTGCCGGTCAGCGCCGGCAGCACGCGTTTCATGGAGGCGCTTCCCGCCTGGGCGGGGAAGTACACCGCGTACGATCGAAAAGGCGCCAGGAGATCGACCACCCGGCCCAGGACGCCGTGGACCCAGCCGCCGTGCTCGGGGTGCGCCTCCGCGCACTCCTTCAGGCGCGTTTTTTCGAAGGCAGCCCCGTAGGCGACGATGGACCCGCGCGGTCCGATGAGCCTCTGCAGCTCATCGAGAAGGATCCCGCGCGGATCGCCGTGCCCATCCCAGATCCACGAGTGGTGCTGCAGCGGTCCACCGGCGCGCTCGGCGATGTGCAGGCTGAACTGGAACGGGACCTGCTGGTACGGGCGGGTGCCGTCCAGCATCGGAATGGCGGTCTGGAAGGTTTCGAAGTCGAGGTAGTGCAGGGGAAAGCGGAGCGCGGCAAGGAACTTCCGCACGGCGCGGACCTTGATGCACGGCTGGCCGGTCCTTTCGGCGTTCACCTGGATTCTCTGGGACCGGGAAAGGCGGACATCCGCCGGGATGCTGCCGGTCGTTTCCACGCCCTGCCGGTAGAGCTGCCATGCCCGGGCGCCGAGCCGGGGCACGGAGAGAACGCTGTTGCTCGTTTCGAGTACACTCTTCCAGCACAGGGGGACGAGCGGGCAGGGGTAGGGCGAGTTGCACTGCGGCCCGATCGGCACTTCGGGTGAGTGAGCGCCGTCGATGACCCGCAGCATCTCGTCGATCCTGCGCTCGATCCCGGTCGTCCGTTTTTCGACGGCCCGGGTGACGTCCACCCGGGCGAAAAGCCGTTGCGGATCCACGGGGCCCTGCCGCACGTAGCGGGTGTCGATGTGAAGGAGCTCGCAGCGGCGGATCCGCAGGCCGGCCCCCTCGTAGCAGCGCCTCTGGACGGCAAGGTCGTCCCCGTGGGGCTCCTTCACCGACGCGGTGCTCTTCACCTCGACGAGGTTCCAGCCGTCATCGCCGGCAGGCTTCAGGACATCGGCGCGGGCGATGAGCCGACCGTGCCGGAAACCAGCCTCGAAAAGCGGCACCCTCCGTTGCAACAGCTCTTTCGAACGGGTCACGACCTGGTCGAAAGGAATGTCCCCTTCCACCGCGATGCCCCCGGGGAAGAGCTTCTGCGCGAGCAGCCCGACCTCGTGGCCCTGGTCGAAAATCGCCCGCGTGCCCTCGTCCACCGGCGGGACCAGCTGCCGGGCGTTGTACACGTGCCAGAGAAGCTTCGCGCACTGCAGGCCCTGGATGTACCTGGTCTTCGACAGGAGCGCGGGGGCGTGCGTCGGTGTCACCTACTGCCTGGCTTCGGCAAGAGCCCTGGTGCGCCGGGTGGCTAGGATGGAGCCGGCAAGGACGAGCACGAAGCCGATTGCCATTCCCAGCGTGAATCTCTCGCGCAGCACGACGACCCCGAGCAGCGCCGCCACGGCCGGGTTGACGTAGGTGATCACCGTGGCGCGCACCGGTCCGATTGCCGCGATGAGCTCGAAAAAGACCAGGAATGCCAGCGCCGTGCACACCACCGCGAGCACGGCCACCGAGGCAAGCACCCACGCGCCGGGCATCACCTGCGGCCATTGTGCCGCGGCCCAAGGCGCGTACGCCACCGCGCACGCGGCAAGCGACAGCCCGGTGACGGTCACCGAGGGCACGCCTTTGAGGAAGCGCCCCACGATCGCAGGCCCCACGGCGTAGCCAACGACGACGAGTGCCATCTGGACGAACGCCATCGCGTCGGAGGCGTGAAAGTCCAGGCCGACGATCGCGGCGACCCCGACCACTCCCACCGCCAGCCCGGTGACACCGAGAGGCCCCATCCTGTCCCGGTTGCCGAACAGGGGTGCGAGCGCCACCCCGACCAGCGGGACCGATGAGACCAGCAACCCGGCAAGCGAGCTCGAGATGTGCTGCTCCGCGCGGGAAAGGAATAGCCAGGGACCGGCGATCTCGACCGCCGCGAACGCCAGGAGGGGAATCCACTTCCTTTTGATGCCGCGCAGGCCGCCGCGGCCCGCCACGATGGGCACCAGGATCAAGGCGCCGATCGCGGTGCGCGCAAAGACGAGCGTCGCGGGTGAGATTTCGGCGACCGCCACGCGGATCAGGAGGTACGGAATGCCCCAGATCACGCACATGGCGGCGAAAAGCACGAAACTGCGGCGCGGCATCCCCGATGTATAGCAGAGATTGCGCGCTTGGTCTCCGGGGGCGATCTCCCCCCTCGGGTCACACCGGCGGGGCCTCCCGCGTCACGAGATGCAGGGACGGGAAACTCGCGGCGGCTACTCCACCTTGAGGACTTCCTTGACCGCCTTCATCAGGACGCGCTTCGGCACGGCGCCCACCAGTTTCTGGGGCTTTTCCCCGACCGGAATGAGGAGCAGGCTCGGAATGCTCTGGATGCCGAAGGCCATGGCGACATCGACCTCCTGGTCCGTGTTCACCTTGTAGACCTGGACCTTCCCCCCGGTTTCTCGGGAAACTTCCTCCAGGATCGGCGACAGCATCTTGCAAGGGCCGCACCACTCCGCCCAGAAGTCGACAATGGCGGGAAGAGTTCCCTCGTACTTCCATTCCTGGTTCTTTTCGAAATCGAACACCTTCTGCTTGAAGGCAGCCGTGGTGAGTTCTTCAGTCATATTATCCTCTCTCTATATATAAGAAACAATATATAGATTACCAAAAACTGCGCGGAAAGGAAAGCGGACCGGCGCCAGCGCATCAGGGGCCGGTTGCACCTCGGCGAACGGGAATAGTACATTCGAACCATGTGCCGAAGCATCAAGCCCCTCTTCAATTTCGACCCGCCGGCAACGGAAGAGGAGATTCGGGGAGCGGCGCTGCAGTTCGTGAGGAAGCTTTCCGGGTTTGCCCGGCCCTCGAAGGTCAACGAGCAGGCGTTCTATCACGCTGTCAGCGAAGTCACCGAGGCTGCCCGGAGGCTGCTGGCCTCCCTTGTGACGAGCGCGGAGCCGCGTGACCGCCAGGTCGAGGCCGAACGGGCCCGGGCCCGGATCATTCGAAGGTTCGGGGCAGGCAGCCCGCCGGGCGAACCGCCTCCGTCACCGGGCTGAGGCCGTCCCGGGCAGGGGCCGTCGCCCCGCAAATCCATCCTCGATGCGGTGATACCACCCCAGCTCGGTCTCATCGCTGCGCCAGCAGAGGAAAACCGTTTCCCCGTCGATCACCGCGGGGAAGTCGACGAGTCCGATCGAGAAGTTCCAGTCCTTGAAGTAGCATCCCATTCCTTCCAGCTCGAGAAGGTGTTCCTCCATCTGGTCCTGCAGCACGGGCAGGTCGTCGTCGCCCTCGTCGAGCTTCCGGATCCTTCGGGCCGTTTCCAGCACGTCGGCCACGATCTGCCGCACCAGGGGAAGGGCGCTCTCCGCTTCCTGTCGGGTGAAAAGCCTCTTGAACTCCATGGGCGTGTGCATTTTTGCCGCCGCGCGCGGCGCCGTCAAGTGCCGCGATCTTTCGTATATTTGTCCGCATGGCACGAAGGAGACCGGTACAACAGGTCTGTACGCACCTGGATCAGATCAAGGACGTCGCTCCAGGCGCGAAAGGCTGCGAGGAATGTCTGGAGATCGGCGATTCCTGGATGCACCTTCGACTCTGTCTCACCTGTGGACACGTGGGATGCTGCGATAACTCGAAGAACAAGCATGCGACGAAGCACTTCCATGCGACGCAACACCCAATCATGAAGTCTTTCGAGCCGGGAGAGGACTGGAAGTGGTGCTACGTGGACGAGGTGGCGTTCGAATAGCCCTGTCCTGGATGACGCACTGGCGCCCGGGCGTTTGCCGTGCCGCCCGCTCATGGTAGTCTTGCGGCGGAAAGGAGAGCGTCATGCTGGAAAAAAGAGCCGCAGATAAGCCCGCAGAGAAGCCTGCCAGGAAGCCAGCGAAACCCGCGGGAAAACCGCGCCGCAGGAAGGGCACCGTGCGCATCACCGGGCTGAGCGCCTCCGAAGTGACCGACGATCCGCCTCCCCCCGAGATCGAGGCCTTGAGCCAGGCCGTCCGTGACAGCGGCGGCGGCGTGGTTGGCAGTTACCGCGATCCGGCGGGCGGCCACTGGCACCTCGTCGCCAGCCTGCCCATCGAGCGGGTGGAGCCGACGCCCTTTCAGCGCGACATTTCGAAGACCCACGTGCAAAGGCTGGGAGACGTGATCGGCCGCATGGGCCGGTTCCTGGATCCCATCATCGCGGTGCGCACGGAGCAGGGAACGTTCTGGACGCCCAACGGTCACCACCGTCTCGCCGCGATGCGCGGGCTCGGCGCCCGCGCCATCCTCGCGGTGGTCGTTCCCGAGCTCTCCGTGGCCTACCAGATCCTCGCCATGAACACGGAGAAGGGGCACAACCTGAGGGAGAAATCCCTGGAAGTGATCCGCATGGCGCGCGCCCTTGCCGACCTCGACCCGCGGCCCGAGAAGGACTTCGCGCTGGAGTTCGAGGAGCCGGACTACCTCACCCTCGGCCTGGCCTACGAGAAACGCGGCCGGCTCAGCGGAGGCGCCTACCACCCGGTGCTACGGCG
>JBKQPS010000137.1:0-12509 GCA_052144915.1 Spirochaetia bacterium
CACAAAGCTGATGCGCTCCCTGCGGTAGGCGGACATTCCCTTTTCTCCCAGCCCCCGCAGCTCCGTCCCGTCGTAGACGATCCGTCCTCCACTGGGCGAATCCAGGCAGCCGAGGATGTTCAGGAACGTCGTCTTGCCGGAGCCCGAGGGACCCACGACGGCGAGGAACTCACCCTTCTCGATGTCGATGTCGATCCCGTCCAGCGCGCGCACCTCGTTTTCGCCCTTGCGGTAGACCTTGGTGACTTTCTCGAGGTGCAGGGCGGTCATGGTATGTCTCCTCTGCTGCGGGGTTGGGGCTCGTACGCGCGCTGCAGGTATTCCTGGCTGATCTGCCGGCCTCGCTCCAGCATCTCTATCACGGGTGGCTGGATGGCGCGGAGAGCGTCCGGGGAGGCCGGGGCAGAAAAGCCCCTCTCGACCACGGCTTCCAGCAGGTCAGCCTTGCGTTCCACGCCGAGCTTCATGCCGTAGGTCTCCAGGTAGGGGTCCGCGATGAAGAAACCGACGGTGATCGCGCCGACGCCGTACATCAGATCCTCCGGTGACAGCCCGGGCCGCACCACGTTGTTCTGGATCAGGATCTTGAAGTAGTCGGTCGAGACAAGGGCCTGGAGCCTCGCCAGGTCGGGGTCGCCGACGGATGCGAACCTGCCCAATACGGTCATATCGGAAGAGACCACCGCGCGAAGAATGGGCCGCAGCATGGCGGAGAGGTACTTCAGCCGTACCATCCGGTGCAGGAGGGCTTCCCGGGGATCCGCGCGCACGGCGGCGATGAACTCTTCCACCGCGCCCAGGTTTGCCCGCAGGATCACCGCGTAGAAAAGCTCCTCGCGCGTCTTCCAATGGAGATACACGGTGCCCTTTCCGATCTTCGCGTGCTCCGCCACGTCTTCCATCGTGACCCTGTTGTAGCCCCAGCGGCAGAGAAGGTCTGCCGCCGAATCCAGTACCCTGTCTGCCCGAAGCTTGCGTTCGTGAACTGTCCGTACCCTTGCCGATGTGATCATTGACCATAAAATTGACTATTTTAGAAAATTAGTCAATAGAAAACAAAGCGGACCGGAGGCAACCTGGAAAATCAGATGCCACGCAGGACCTCAATCAGTACCTTGTGATACGGGATTCATATTGTTCGAAGGAGGCTTGGACTATGTTGAATCTTCGTTACCACGGCCACGACTGCTGGGAAATCGATGACGGGACGCACCGGGTGCTCATCGACCCGTTCCTGCTGGGCAACCCGAAGGCGACCGCGAAGCCGGACTCTTTCAAGAAGCTGGACGCGATCCTGGTGACGCACGGGCACGGAGATCACCTGGGCGATGCGGCGGAGATCGCAAAGAAGACCGGTGCAGAGGTGATCGCCAACTACGAGATCGTCGGCTACCTCGAAGCGAAGGGAGCGAAGGGGCATCCGCTGCACATTGGCGGCGGCTGGCAATTCCCCTTCGGGCACGTCAAGCTCACCATTGCGCATCACGGCTCCACGGGACCGAACGGGGAAGCGCTGGGCAGCCCGGCCGGCATCCTCCTCACCATGGGGGGGAAGAAGGTGTACCACGCGGGTGACACGGGACTGTTCCTCGACATGCAGCTCATCGGGGAAGCCTGGGGACCCCTGGACGTCGCCCTGCTCCCCATAGGAGACAATTTCACGATGGGTATCGATGACGCGGTGCGTGCGGCCGGCTTCCTGAAGGCGAAGGTCTGCATCCCCATGCACTACGACACCTTTGACCTCATCAAGGCGGATCCTGCCGAGTTCGTCAAAAAGGCGGAAGCAAAGGGCCATCACGCGGCGGTCGTCGCGCCGGGTGGGACATACAAGGTCGGGTAGCCTCAGAACGCCGGGGGAAAGGGCGCGCCGGCAGCAGCGTTCCTCAGCGCCGCTGGTCGTCCCTGGATCCGGTCTTTCCCGGTTCGGTCTTCGCGGGCTCGGTGCCGAACACGTGATCCCAGAGAGGCGTGCTGATCCCGAATCGCGAGTCCCACTCCGTGTGGTGGCGCATGTGGTGGTTCCGCAGGAACTTTCCGATGCCCCCCTTGAATTGCGCGTGGTGCAGGGCGTAATGCGTGAGGTCGTAGCCCACGTACCCGATGACGAACCCCGCGAAGAGCGTGCCCGTCAGCCAGGGCGCCCCCATAAGGTGCGAAACCACCACGGAGAAGAGCAGGTAGAACACCACGGCGAGAGGCACGCTCATCATCAGCGGCATGACCAGGCGGGTCTTCACCCGGGGCTGGGCGTGGTGCACCCCGTGGATCAGGAACGCCACTCTCTTCTGCCGGGGTGTACGGGGGGTGAAATGAAAGATGAACCGGTGCAGGAAGTACTCCGAGATGGTCCAGAGAAGGAGCCCTGCGGCGAATCCGGGCACGGGCGACCAGGGATGCCCCGATGCCCCTGCCAGCGAGATGCCGTGCAGGAGGAACAAGACCGCCACCGGCACCCACAGGACGGGGACCATCGCGGGATGGACATGGGTGAAGAACTCCAGCGTGTCGGACGCGAAAAGCCTGATCGGGGTCGTTCCGGCGACCGCGCCGTCATGAGTCTCGCTCATGACTCGAATGTACCCCTTGTCTACTTTTCCGTCATTACCCAGACGCCGTCCCACCCTGCCCCGGGAGCGCTGGCGGCGAGCGAGCGGCATTTCTTCGCATAGGATGCCGCGGGCGGGTCCGCGGAGGCGATGCCTTCGAAGATCCGCTCCGCCTCGGTGAATCGCCCGGCGTAGAACTGCTTCAGACCATTGTCGAATACTTCCAGCGTTGCCTTGCGCGCGGCAAACTCCCCGGGAAGCATCGGCTCGTACACCGTCACCGGCTCCTTGCGGCCCACCACCGCCACCCGGGAGAGCTCCCGCGTCGGGAAGGCGCCGGCGATCTTCTCCCGCGTTGCCCCGGAAATCATGATGTACGTCCCGAACTGCTTGTTGATGCCCTCCAGCCGGGCCGAGAGGTTCACCTGGTCGCCGAGCATCGTGTAGTCGAACCGGGTTTTCGAGCCCATGTTCCCCACGACAGCCTGCCCGGTGTTCATCCCGACGCGCATGAACATGTTCTTGCCGATCCGCGCGTGGATGGACGGCCGCATGTCGGAGAGCTTCGCCTGGCAGCGCAGGGCGGCCCGCACCCCGCGAACGGCGTGGTCCTCCTGCGACAGGGGGGCGTTCCAGAAGGCGATGATCGCGTCCCCCTCGAACTTGTCGATCGTGCCCCCTTCCTCCTGGATGATGTCGACCATGGCCGTGAGGTACTCGTTGAGAAGCGCGGTGAGATCCTCCGGCGTGAGGGCCTCGGAGATGGTCGTGAAGCCCTGGACGTCGGAGAAGAAGATCGTGAGCTCACGGCGCTCGCCGCCGAGTGTCAGCCGCTCGGGGTGTGCGATGAGCTGCTCGATGACCGTCGGGCTCAGGTACTGGCTGAACGCCCCCTTGATGTAGCGCTTCTGCCGTCCTTCCGTCGCATAGCTGGCAAGGTTGGACCCGACCAGCGAGAAGACGACGCCGACCTCGAGGGCCACGACCTGCAGCCAGGACCCCATGGCGTATGCGGCGATGCCCAGGGCGGGGGCGAGGGGAAGGAATAGCACGTAGATGAGGATGCTCCAGCCCACGCGCGAAACGCTGGAGACGGCCACGCCCGCGCCGATGCAAAGGAGGAGCAGCAGCAGGACGGTCGATGCAGTGGACGGGACCCGCATGAAATCCCCTGACAGGAGATTGTCCAGCATCGTGGCATTCACCTCCACGCCGGGGTACACGCCGCCGAGGGGGGTCGGTTTCAGGTCGAAAAGCCCGGAGGCGGTGAAGCCGAAAAACACGTACTTGTCCTTGAAGACGTCCGGAGAAAGAGCGGGGGGCTGCCCGTCCGCGATCTGCTGGGCCGACTGCAGGACCGCCGCAGCGCTGTAGTTCGCGTGCGTCAGCGTGGGTCCCCGGTAGCGCAGGGTCGTGCGTCCGTTCGAGTCGATGGGAACCGTCCGGTCACCCGCGGTGAACCGCCCCGGCCGCACGGACAGCGCCGCAGGGCCCGGATGCCCCACCAGCCACGCGGCCAGCGCCTCGGAGGGCACGACCTTGCCGTCGAACACGGCAAAGAGCGGCTCCCGGCGATACACGCCATCCGTGGGGTCAGCGGGAAGGTTCGTGTTCGCAAAGAATCGGACCGCGTGGTACATCTGGGGGATCGGGGGCTGCACGCTCTGGAATACCAGGGAGCGGGGCTTGATCGAAGCCAGCCACTGATCCAGCCCGTCCACCGTGAGCCCGGGTTGCGGAAGACCGTCTGGCCAGGAGGTCACCATTCCGCTTCTCTTCTCCGCGCTCAGCTGCATGGCGGCCACCACCGCGCCGTTGGCCGCCAGGCCCGTGGCAAACTGATGGTCGTCATCGACCCCGAGGGAGGAGGGCTCGGTGTAGAGCACGTCCAGCACAAGAGCCTTCGCCCCGCCGCGCCGGCAGAAATCGGCGATGATCCCGTACAGCTGCCGCGGCCAGGGCCAGGTCAGGCCGTTGACGTCCTTCCCCCAGTCGAGGCTCTTCTGATCGAGGAGGATCGTGACGATCTGGCTGGTTTCCATCCCCGGCCGGGCGAGGAGCCGGGCCCGCAGGTCCCAGGTCTTCGCTTCGAAGAGATCCAGGGCATTGGGAAGCCAGAGGGCCAGCGCCACCAGCGCGCCGGCCGCTCCGACCGCGGCGCCCTGGATGACCCGTCGAAGGCCGGCGGGCAGAGTGCGCCCGCCGCGGGAGGTGGCACTCTCTGCCATGGCTCAGATGCTTCCCAATGCCGCCTGGTAGCGGGCCTGCCGGGCCGCCGCTGCGGTCGGGGACACGACGACAGGGGGCTGGCCGGCGAGCGTCTTTTCCACCGCCGCGGCCCGGTCCTTCGGGTCCGGGTGAGTCTTTGCGAAATCGGTCCCTCCCGGCTTGAGCTTCGTCTTCATGAGAGTCAGCATGTCATCGAAGGCCTTCGGATCGTATCCGGCCCGTCTCATGATGACCAGGGCCATCTGGTCCGCCTGGAACTCCAGCTCACGCGAGTAGCCCGAGTTCACCATGGTGTTGGTGATGTCGTTCACCGAGTCCTTGAACACGCTGGTCAATTGCTTTGTCTGCTCCGATCCCGCCACCTGGACGCCGGCGTTCACGCCTGCCTGAAGGGCCGCGGTCCACCGGGAAGCGCTGATGGCCTTCAGGCCGTGCTTCAGCACGACATGGCTGGTCTCGTGCGCAAGGATTGCCGCCACCATGTCTTCGTTGGTCGCGCAGCGGAGCAGCCCGCGGCTGACCAGGATCAGTCCGCCGGGCGCGGAGAACGCGTTGATCTCGTCCGAGTCCATGATGAGCAGGTGATACCCGCCGAAGGTTTCGGGCCTGTCGGAATACAGGGACAGGGCCCGTTCGAGCACGTTCAGGTAGGTCGTGGCCTTCGGGTCGTTCCAGACCTTCCGCGTGCTCAGGATGTTCGCGGCCACGGCCCGGCCGATGTAGTACTCCTGCTCGGGGGTGATCTCCTGGGAGGCGGTCTGCACCGCCTGCACCGTCTGCACGACCGCGGCGCTCTTGTTCGGGTCAGTGGCGACGTCGGTCACCGCCCCGAGGACGCCGCCCGAGGGGAGACCTGCGCAACCGGCCAGAAGGACGACGAAGGAGAGCGCCAGGGAAGCACGCTCCGCGGTTCTCATTGCGCGCCTCCTTCAGGATCGGAAAGCCCGCCCTTCGTGATGAAAGCGGAAAGCTGATCGGGTGAAGGATTGATCTTCACCATGTAGTCCACCCACGTGTAGTCGAGGCTCCCGTCCGTCTTGTACTCCTGTTCCACCGTCTCGTTGAAGCCCTTGCCGGCAAGAGCAACTTCGCCGCTGGATGCTCCCTGCTGGACGTTCTGGGAGCCGGCGGCGAGGACGATCTTCTTGCTCTGGAGCGCCGACGTGCTCACCCAGCCGTGGAGCTTGCCGTCGGGACCGAGGATCAGCAGCCAGCTCTTCGGCGACCCGGCGGGCTGATCGAGGACCGTGACCCGGTCCGCGTACTTCAGACTGCCCAGGATTTTCCCCAGGAAGCTGGGCTTGTCCCGCACTGAGGTCTGCTGGACCGTGACGCTCATCTGGTCGGCCGCGAACGCGGCACCCGCGGCGAGAAGAAGCGCCGCCGCAACGAGAAAACGCTTTCTCATCGTCCCTCCATCCTTGGAGTATCTTACTGCACCGGAGGCCGAAAGTCACGATCCCGGGCACGCATTCCCGGGCACGGCATTCCTTGACAACCGCCGGCCTTATCGAGAACACTCCCTGCCGTGATCCCCACGACAACGTTCCGGCGGGTGTGTTCGGGCGCGACGGCCGCGTGCCTCGCCGTCCTCCTGGCAGCAGGCTGCACGGGGCATTCCTCGGCCGCCGCGGGAACGACGGCCGGCGTGTCGGCGCCTGCGGAGCCTATCGCTATCCAGAACACGGGGTCTGACACGCTTCTCAACCTGGCGCTCGCGTGGGCGGAGCGGTACATGTCGGAAAACCCGCAGGTTCGCATCTCGGTCACCGGCGGGGGCTCGGGCACGGGGATCGCCGCACTTATCAATGGAACGATTCAGATCGCCAACGCCTCCCGCGAGATGACCGCGGAAGAAATCGGGCAGGCCCGGAAGAATGGCATCACGCCGCTCAGGTTCATCGTCGCCCTCGATGCAATTGCCGTTGTTGCCAACCCGGGAAACCCGGTGAAGGGATTGACGCTTCAACAGTTGTCGGACATGTACACGGGAAAGATCGTCCGGTGGGCAGACGTCGGGGGCGCGAACAGACCGGTGGTCCTTCTCTCCCGGGAATCGAATTCCGGGACCTACGTCTATTTCCTCGAGCAGGTCATCCGGCAGGGCGATTCGAAGAGCACGGCCCTGTTCTCCCCCCGAACGCTCCTCATGCCCTCGTCGCAGGGCATCAGCGCGGAGGTCGAGCAGAACCCCAATGCCATCGGGTACGACGGGCTGGGCTACGTGACCCCGGCGCAGAAAACCATCGCCGTGGCGCGGACCGCGGCCGGGCCGTACGTTCTCCCAACGGCCCGCACCGTTCTGGACAACTCCTACCCGGTTTCCCGGCCCCTTTTCATGTACACCGCCGGGGAGCCGACGGGCCCGGTGAAGGCGTACCTGGACTGGGTCGTGGGAGACGGACAGAAGCTGGTGCGGGAAGTCGGGTTCGTCCCGCTCGCGGGGAGCGGGGGATGAAGGGCGGCGGCGTCTCCCGCGGAACCACGGGCAGCACCCCGCGCACGCGGCGGACGCGGCTTTCCGAGTTCGCCCTGGAGACGCTCATCCGGGTCCTGGGCTTCTCGACCATCGGGTTCGTCGCACTGATCTTTCTCTTCCTTCTCCGCGAGGGACTGCCGGTCTTTTTCCAGGTGCCGCCGGGCAGCCTGTTCGCCACTCGTTGGTACCCGACATTCGGGATTTTCGGCACCCTGCCCCTGATCCTCGGCTCTCTCCTGGTCACCGCGATCGCCATCGTGATCGCCCTTCCCCTGGGGGTCGCCACGGCGGTGTTCGTACGCGAGGTGGCCCCCCGCGGGGCGCGCGAGCTCCTCAAGCCGATCATCGAGGTCCTCGCCGGGATACCGTCGGTGGTGCTCGGGTTCTTCGGCATGACGTTCGTCGCGCCGCTGGTCCGAGAGGTCCTGGGGGCGCCGACGGGGCTTACCGCGTTCTCGGGCGCGCTCATCCTCGCCTACATGGCACTTCCCACGATCATCAGCGTCGCCGAGGATGCCCTGGACGCGGTCCCGAAGGGATACCGCGACGCGGGGCTCGCCATGGGCGCCACGAAGTGGCAGACGATCTGGGGCGTGGTGGTCCCGGCTGCCCGTTCGGGCATCCTCACCGCGGTGATGCTCGGCATGGGCAGGGCGATCGGTGAAACAATGGCGGTGATGATGGTCACGGGAAACGCGGCCGTGATGCCCGCCTCCTTCGCGTCGATCCTGCAGCCCGTTCGCACGATGACGGCGACGATCGCCGCGGAGATGGGCGAGGTGGCGCGCGGCAGCACCCACTACCATGCCTTGTTCGGCATCGGGATCATCCTCTTCGTGCTCACCTTCCTGATCAACCTCGCCGCCGCCTCGGCGATCTTCCAGAAGCGACGCGGGGGGGGTCTGCGCTGATGAACAGGGCACTGTCCCAGCGCCTGGGATTCACGCTCCTCGGGTTGATCACCCTGGTCGTGGTGGTCCCGATTCTCCTGGTGATCGGGATCGTCGTTGCCCGGGGTGTCGTGGCCATCAACTGGCAGTTCCTCAGCGCCATGCCCTCCGGCGGGATGAAGCAGGGCGGAATCCTTCCCGCCATCGTCGGGACCCTCCTGCTCACACTTGGCACCGCCCTCGTCGCCGTGCCCATCGGGGTGGGCGGGGCGGTCTACCTCTCCGAGTATGCGCGCGACACGCGCCTGACGCGCGCCATCCGCCTGGCCATCGTGAACCTCGCCGGCATTCCTTCCATCGTCTACGGCCTGTTCGGGCTGGGCATGTTCGTGCTCTTCTTCCGGTTCGGCACCTCGATCCTCGCCGGCTCCCTGACGCTTGCCATCATGACGCTGCCGGTGATCATCAGCACCGCCGAGGAAGCGCTGCGCGCCGTTCCCCAGGAGTTCCGTACCGTGTCGGCCAGCCTCGGGGGGACCCGCTGGCAGGGTATCCGTACGATCGTTCTTCCCCAGGCGCTTCCCGGCATCATCACGGGCGTCATCCTCGGCCTCCTCCGGGCCGCCGGGGAGACCGCACCGATCCTCTTTACGGTGGCGGCGTTCTACCTTCCCCGGCTGCCGCGTTCGCCGCTGGATCAGACCATGGCGCTGCCCTACCACCTCTACGTCATCAGCACGCAGGTGCCCGGGATGCCCCTCGCCGTCCAGTACGGCACCGCACTCGTCCTCCTCGGCCTCGTTCTTTCGCTGAATATCGTGGCGTCCCTCATCCGCCGCTACTTCCGGAGCATGAGACAATGGTGATGCCAGGCCCGGTGCCCCGGACCGCGGCGCCCCGGGGGACGGGAAGCATGGCACCCGTGGCCGAGACCCCGAAGGTGCGGATCCAGGGGCTCAGCTACTGGTACGACGGCCGGCAGTCGCTGAACGGCGTGACGCTGGACGTTCCTGATCGGGCCATCACGGTCCTCTTCGGCCCCGCGGGGGGCGGGAAAACCACGCTCATGCGCGTGGTCAATCGCCTGAACGACATGGTTGACGGCACGAAGATGACCGGCCGCGTTCTGCTGGATGGTGAGGACATCTATGCGCCGGACGTCGACGTCATACGGCTCCGCAGGAGGGTCGGCATGGTGTTCGCACTTCCCCTCCCGCTGCCGGGGAGCGTCCGGGACAATGTGATCTACGGTCCGCGGCTGGCAGGAGTGCGTGGCCGGGCACGCCTGTCGGAGGTCATGGAGCGAAGCCTCACCCAGGCCGCCCTCTGGGCGGAGGTGAAGGACCGGCTCGATCAGCCCGCCCTGAGCCTCTCCGGCGGCCAGCAGCAGCGCTTGTGCATCGCCCGCAGCCTTTCCCTGGAGCCCGAGGTGCTCCTCCTCGACGAGCCGACATCCGGCCTGGACCCCATTTCGACGGCAAAGGTCGAAGAGTCGCTCTTCCAGTTGAAGCTGCACTACGCGGTGCTCATCGTGCCGCACAGTGTCCAGCAGGCCGCGCGCGTCGCCGACATTGCCGCCTTCTTCCTCGGCGGGGACCTGGTCGAATGCGGGGACGGCCCGCAGGTGTTCACCGCGCCGCGCCGCAAGGAGACGGAAGACTACGTGACGGGAAGGTTCGGCTGAGCATGGCCGTGATCGTGGTGCGGAATCTGTCCGTCCACTACGGCGCACGCATGGCCCTGCAGGGCGTGAGCATGGACATCGAGCAACGAAGGATCACGGCGCTCATCGGCCCGTCGGGCTGCGGCAAGTCGACTTTCCTGCGCTGCCTCAACCGCATGAACGACACGATCCCCGACGCGCGCGCACAGGGAGAGGTGCGCATCGACGGGAAAGACGTGTACGCCCCGGGAACGGACGTCGTGAGGCTCCGCATGAGGGTGGGCATGGTGTTCCAGCGGCCCAACCCGTTCCCGCAGAGCATCTTCGACAACGTCGCATTTGGCCCGCGGGTGCTGGGCACCCATCGGGGAGAGTCGCTGGGAGAGGTCGTGGAGAAAAGCCTGCGGTCCGCCGAGCTGTGGGACGAGGTGAGGGATTCCCTGAGAAAGGATGCGCTTTCCCTGTCGCTGGGCCAGCAGCAGCGTCTCTGCATCGCGCGGGTCGTGGCCGTTGCCCCGGAAGTCATCCTCATGGACGAACCCTGCTCGGCCCTGGATCCGATTGCCACCCTGCGCATCGAGGAGCTGATGCGCACGCTGACGGAGAAGTACACCATCGTCATCGTCACGCACAACATGCAGCAGGCCGCGCGCGTGTCCGACAGGACAGGCTTCTTCTGGCTGAACGATCAGAGAGCCGGCATCCTGGCGGAGTTCGGCGCCACCGATCAGATTTTTACGAGCCCGGGCGACCGGCGAACCGAAGATTATATTACGGGGAGGTACGGGTGACCGAGGAGGAGCCATGCCAAGAGAAAAATTCGAGCGCGACCTTCACCGGTTGCAGGACGAGATCGTGGAGCTGGGCGCGATGGCAGAGCGCGCCATCGGAGAGTCCGTCCAGACCCTGAAGAGCCATGACATCGCGCACGCGCGCGTGATCATCGAGTCAGACCGCCAGATCAACGAGAAGCGCTATGCCATCGAGAACGAAGCGCTGACCCTCATCGCCACCCAGCAGCCGATGGCGGGGGACCTGCGGACGCTCGCCGCGATCCTCGAGATCGCCTCGGAGCTGGAACGGATGGCCGACTACGCGAAGGGCATCGCGAATGTCACCCTCATGATCGGGGCCGAGGTGTTCATCAAGCCGCTGGTCGACATCCCCCGCATGGCGGCCAAGGCCTCCGACATGCTGCACCGATCCCTCGAAGCGTTCATCCGGC
The DNA here is from genome assembly GCA_052144915.1 of Spirochaetia bacterium. Taxonomy (GTDB): domain Bacteria; phylum Spirochaetota; class Spirochaetia; order SZUA-6; family Fen-1364; genus Fen-1364. The sequence continues at coordinate 11,036 of JBKQPS010000137.1, forward strand.
AGGACGTCGACGAGGCCCGCGCGATCCCCAAGGAAGACGCGGAGGTGGACGCCCTGTACGAGCAGATCTACCGCGAGCTCATCACCTACATCATGGCCGATCCGCGGGCCATCAACCAGGCGACGCGCCTCACCTGGGTCGCCCACAACCTCGAACGGGTGGCAGACAGGGTCGGCAACATCTGCGAGCGCATCGTGTTCTCGGTCACCGGGCACGGCGAAGAGCTGGACACGCCGCCGGCGCTCTGACCGGAGACGGTCGGCCGCGGCGGGCCGGCGGCTCCGCCGCCCGCTGACACGGGCGGCGAAAAGGTCTACAGTACCCGCCCGAATCATGAGCGATTCCCCTGGCAGCAGGTTCATCGACCGCCTGAAGAGTCTCCTCATCGGCGGCGCGCGCGACATCCGCGACCCGAACATCTTTCACAAGCTGTCCCTGGTGGCGTTCTTCGCGTGGGTCGGGCTGGGCGCCGACGGCCTGTCATCGTCGAACTACGGTCCCGAAGAGTCGTTTCTCTCCCTCGGGACCCACGGGCACCTAGGCATCTTCGTTGCCCTGGCCACGGCGATCACGATTTTCGTCATCGCCTCCAGCTATTCCCAGATCGTCGAGCTCTTCCCGTCGGGCGGGGGCGGGTACCTCGTGGCGAGCAAGCTCCTCTCCCCGATGCTCGGCATGATCTCGGGATGCGCCCTGCTCATCGACTACGTTCTCACCATTTCACTTTCCATCGCCAGCGGCGCCGACGCCATTTTCAGCTTCCTGCCGCTTTCCCTCCAGCCCCTGAAGATCCTGCTGGCCGTGGGGGGGGTGCTCGTGCTCACCCTGCTGAACATGCGGGGCGTCAAGGAATCCGTGGCCCCCCTCGTGCCGATCTTCCTGCTCTTCCTGCTCACGCATGCCTTCGCCATCCTCTTCGCCTTCAGCGCCCACGCCCCCGAGGTCGTCGCGACCGCCCAGTCCACCGTGGCGGCAACGCGGGCTGCCACGGCGCAGCTGGGATCCTTCGGCGTCTTCGTCCTCATCATGCGCGCCTACAGCATGGGGGCGGGGACCTACACCGGGATCGAGGCGGTGAGCAACGGCCTCCCGATCCTGCGGGAACCCCGGGTGCAGACAGCCAAGCGAACGATGCGCTACATGGCCGCCTCCCTTGCCTTCATGGCGGCCGGGCTCATGATCGGCTATCTCCTGTTCGGGGTCACGAAGCAGCCCGGCAAGACCTTGAACGCCGTCCTGATGGAGAAGATTGCCGTGGGCTGGGGCGCACCGGGGTTCATCTTCGTGTTGGTGACGCTCATCTCCGAGGCGGTGCTTCTCTTCGTTGCCGCCCAGACCGGCTTTCTCGACGGCCCCCGGGTCCTTTCCAACATGTCGCTCGACCGTTGGCTGCCCAGCCAGTTCAGCCTCCTGAGCGAGCGCCTGGTGATCAAGAACGGAATCCTCCTCATGGGAGGGGCCGCGCTCGTGCTGA
>JBKQPS010000138.1:0-7457 GCA_052144915.1 Spirochaetia bacterium
TGCCGATGATCGTCACGGTCAACCTCGCCAAGGGAGCCCTGGCGATGTCGAAGAAGAAGGTCATCGTCAAAAAGCTGAACTCCATCCAGAACTTCGGGGCCATTGACATCCTGTGCACCGACAAGACCGGTACCCTGACCCAGGACAGGGTTATCCTCGAAAAGTACGTGGACGTCTCCGGCAAGCAGAGCGACGAGGTCCTCCGCTATTCCTACATGAACAGCTTCTACCAGACGGGCCTGCGCAACCTCCTGGACCGGGCCGTGCTCGCCCATGGAGAGTTCGAGGTAGAGCAGCGTTGCAAGAAAGTGGACGAAATCCCGTTCGATTTCACGCGCAAGCGGATGTCGGTCGTCGTGGAATACGAAGGCGACCACGTGCTGATCTGCAAGGGCGCGGTGGAGGACGTGTTCAAGGTCTGCTCTTCCTACCAGGTGGAGGACGACGTCCTGCCGATGATCGACATGATCCGCCAGGACGTCTTGGAGGACTACACGGCGCTGAGTGCGGACGGTTACCGGGTGCTCGCCATCGCCTACCGGGAGTTCCCGCGGGACAAGGCGGTGTTCGGCGCCGCGGACGAGAGTGACATGATCCTCCTCGGCTACATCGCCTTCTTCGACCCTCCGAAGGAAACGACGGCACAGGCCTTGAAAGCGCTGAAAGATGCGGGCATCGCCGTGAAAATCCTCACGGGCGACAACGACCTCGTCACCCGCAAGGTCTGCAAGGACGTGGGCATCGACGTGGAGCACCTCGTGACAGGACCCCAGCTCCAGGGGCTCCCACCCGAGCAGCTCGTCGAAACACGGAGAAGGCGACCGTCCTTGCGCGCCTTTCTCCCACCCAGAAGGAGCAGGTCATCCAGGCCCTGCAGGGCAAGGGGCACGTGGTCGGGTTCATGGGGGACGGCATCAACGACGCCCCTGCCCTCAAGAAGGCCGACGTCGGGATCTCCGTGGACACCGCCGTGGACGTGGCCAAGGAGGCGGCCGACATCGTGCTTCTGGAAAAGAGCCTCCTCGTCCTGGACGCCGGCATCATCGAGGGCCGCAAGGTCTTCGGAAACATCATCAAGTACATCCGCATGGGAGCGAGCTCCAACTTCGGCAACATGTTCAGCGTCGTGGGCGGCAGCTTCTTCCTGCCCTTCCTTCCCATGGCGCCGATCCAGGTCCTCACGAACAACATGCTCTACGACATTTCCCAGGTCGGGATCCCGTCGGACCGGGTGGACCCGGAGTTCACCACGGTGCCCCGAAAATGGAACATCGGCAACATCAGGCGGTTCATGTACTTCATCGGGCCGATGAGCTCGATCTTCGATTATGCGACCTTTTTCCTGATGCTGTACTTCTTCGGTTGCATCGCCTTCACATCCGCGGCGACCTCACCGGCCATGAAGGACTACTACGAGGCGCTGTTCCACACGGGATGGTTCGTGGAATCCATCCTGACCCAGACCCTCATCGTCCACGTCATACGGACGCGGAAGATCCCCTTCATCCAGAGCCGCGCCAGCCCTGTCATGTTCTTTTTCACGCTCCTGGTCATGGCCATCGGCGCCGCGCTCCCCTACAGCCCTGCCGCCCATTTCTTCGGCCTCGTGCCACTGCCGGCCATCTACTGGGCCTGGATCGCCGGGTTCCTCGTGCTGTACTGCGGGCTCACCCACGTGGTGAAAACCTGGTTCTTCCGAACGTTTGGAGTCGACTAGCATGAGAATGTCACCAGGAGTGACCGCCAGAATGTCACCAGGAGTGACCGCATGAAAAGCCTTCTCGACGCGCTCCAGGAAGGGCGGCTCATCGAGCTTCCCGAGATCGACAAGGGAAAGATCCTCAATCTCCTCGCGACCCTGATCGAGGCGATCCCCGATTTCCGCGTCGGCTTCGACTTCGCGGGCGCCGTCGCGGCCCGGGAGGCCGCCGCCAACACCGGTATCGGCCACGGATGGGCAGGCCCGCATGGCCGCGTCTCCGGGGAGGGGGACCTGTTCTGCGCCATCGGCTGGAGCCCCACGGGCATCGACTATGGCGCGTCCGACGGCAAGCCCGTGCGCATCGTCGTCATGCACTACATCCCGGACTCCCAGAAAAACGTGTACCTGCGGGAAATCGCCGGCCTGGCGAAAGCGATCAAGAACAATCCCGCGCTGGGCGAGCTCGCCGGCGTGAAGGACCTCAGCGAAGTGAGGCACCGGCTGATCGACCTTCTGACCGCGGCCATCGACAGCGCCCTGCCCGACGTGAAGGCGCGCATGATCCAGCTGGAAGCGAAGCAGGCCGTCTCCGCCCTTTCGGAGAGCCTGCCGGCCGATGTGCTTTCGACCCTGAATCTCATCCCGCTTTCCGTTGTCGTCGTCCCCGGGGCGCGCCCTCTCATCCTCGCGCAGGACAAGCAGCTGATCGCGCAGATCGAGACCGGGCCGGATGTGGCGGCGCCGCTGGGAGCCCGGTTGCCCTTCGACCACGCCGGCTACCGGATCATCACGCGGTCGGTATCGTCATTTCAGCCCGACCGTCTTCTGTATGACTGCATTGCGGTGAAGCTGCCCGGCCAGTCCAAGAAGCCCGGGTGAGGCTCCACGAATCGTACCAGCTCCTGCTGGAGAAGGTGTTCTTCCGGGGCCGCCGCACTGCTTTCAGCGAGGCGGTGTCATTCATCGCCGCAAACCTCTTCCTGTACGTCGTCGTGTTCGCCCTCCTGCTCAACACCATCGCGTACAACTGGACGGGAAGCCTGTATGCGCGCGGCTTCCACCTGAACACGGCGCTGGACAGCGCGATCCCGTTCGTCCCCGAGTGGGCGATCTTCTACCTGTACCTCTTCTACCCGCTTTCCGCGCTCACCATGGCGTGGTTCGCCCTCGTGGACTACCGGAAAGGCTACGCGCTGGCTTTCTCCCTGATCCTCATCAATTTCGTCGCGGACGTGGTCTACCTGGTCTTCCCCGTCACCACGGACATCTACCGCCAGGTCCTCCTCTCCCACCCCCGGACGGGGAACGCGTTCGCGACCGCCATGTACGCGCACTACGCAGCGGACACGTCGTTCAACTGCTTCCCGAGCCTGCACGCGGCGGTTGCCACGATCAGCTTCTACGCCTGGCATCGGTACGCGAGACTCCTGCGAAGCACGGCGGCGCGCGTCATCGCCATCGGGATGCTGGTCATGGGAATCGGGGTGGTTCTTTCCACCCTTTTCGTGAAGCAGCACTATATCGCAGACGAAATCGCGGGAATTCTCCTTGCCGTGCTGACCGGGCGTTGGGTGTTTGACTCCGTCTGGGGAACCGGAATAACAAAAAGTTAGCCCGGGAACCCCCATTCTTTAAGGAACATTAATCACTCGTTAATGGTGCCGTGACACTCCTGTCTGTATGTTCGAAGCATGTCAAACGCAGCGACGACCCCATCGGCACGGAAGGCATCGAAGGCGGACGAGAACCTTCTCGTCCTGTACCTGAAGGAGATCAACAAGGTGCGCCTCCTCACTCGCACGGAGGAAGAGACGCTGGCCCGGGAAGCGGCGCGGGGAAGCGTGAAAGCAAAGGAGAAGCTGGTGCGGGCGAACTTGCGGTTCGTCGTGAACATCGCGAAGAAATACCAGCGCCGGGGGCTTCCCCTGGAGGACCTGATCAGCGAGGGCAACATCGGGCTCCTGCGCGCCATCGACCGTTTCGACGTGGAGAAGGGTTACCATTTCATCTCCTACGCGGTCTGGTGGATTCGTCAGTCCATTCTGAATGCGATCAATGAAAAGGCGCGCACCATCCGGCTGCCGGTGAACAGGGCGATGGAGCTCGCCCAGCTGGAGAACGCCCTCGAGCTGGGAGTCCTCCCGCCGAAGCGGATGTCCCGGCTCCTCGCCGTCGCCCGCGAGCCCGTCTCCCTGGACGCGCCGGTGGGTCCGGGCGATGACGCCTCCCCGTTCGGCGACACCGTGGAAGACAGGTCCAACCTCTCCCAGGACGACCGGGTGATCACCCAGGCGTTGCGGGATGACATCCAGGCGGTCCTCGGCACCCTGGCGCGCAAGGAGGCCGAGATCATCGCGGCGCGATTCGGGCTGAACGGGGGCCGGGCCCTTTCCCTGCGGGAGCTGGGCGTGCGCTACCGGCTGACGAAGGAAAGGATCCGGCAGATCGAGAAGAAGGCCCTGCGCCAGCTGCAGGCGCAGGCTCCGCGGCGCATCCTGCGCGCCTACATGTAGCCCGGGGGGCCGCGGCTCACCCCGCTGCCGCGGCCGCTACCGGTAACTGTCGCGCAGGTGCCGAACGGACAGCGCCCGGCGGAACTTTTCCGCGGTCACTTTCTCCCGGGGGGTGAAGTGCACCGCGCGCGGCGCGCCGGGCATGAGCGTCATGCAGCTGTCGGAGAACTCTCCGGCAATTTCCCCCGGGTCCAGCGCCGCGTAGAATGCCGGCGCATCCGTGGTGAGCCGGACGGAGAACCCGTCCTTCGTCCTGTCCACCTCCGCGGTGACCTTCGCGGGCTGGAGCGGCGCGCGCTTGGGCTCCGCGAGAAAAAGCTCGTTGAAGGAAGTCTCCCCGTCTCGCTCGAGGGCCAGGTGGAGGAACGCGGCTTCCGGCGACGGCGCGAGCTCCTTCAGCGCCCATGAGCCGATCCGCCGCGCACTGCCGGCGGCCGCCCGCACGTCGTGCGACTCCCGTGACAGCACCTTCCCGGAGAAGGCGGCCACGGTGATCGTCGCACGGCACCGCGCCTCGGTCGGCAGATCGTTCATCAGGTTCACCTGCACCCGGCCTTCCCGGAGCCAGGCGCAGAGCAGCACCGGGGCAAAAAACCGGCGCGCCGCGTAGTGCAGGAGCTTCCACGTGCCGTCGTACTCCAGGGAAGACCACGAACAGACCGGCCAGTTGTCGTTCAGCTGCCAGTACAGTGCACCCATGCACAGGGGCCGCAGGCTCCGCCAGTACTCCACCGCGGTCTTGATGGCCAGCGCCTGCTGGACCTGGCTGAGGTACACGAAGTTCTCGAACCCTTCCGGCACGCGGAAATATCGTGTGAACATCTCGGTGATCGCCGCATTGCCCCGGGGATGCCTCTGGTGGTGCTCCATGACGGGGGAGGTGACGTTGAAATCCTCCTCCCCGGCATAGGTGCGGATCGTGCGCATCGAAGGGAAGGACTGGTAGCCGAACTCCGAGCAGAACCGGGGCGTCACGTCGTAGTAGGCGCTGAACGGCTTGCCCTCGTGCCACACGCTCCAGTAGTGCATGTCGCCCCGGCGGTCGTCGTGCCAGTTGTCGGAATAGTCGCCGCGTCCCGCGGAGGGAGAGCTCGGCCAGAATGTCCGGGTCGGGTCGCACTCGTCGACCACCCTGCCGATCACCCCCTCGTTCAGCCTGTCATAGTCCACGATGTAGCGGTCACGGTTCTTCTTCGATTCCGGAAACCAGGTGAGCGCGCCCACGTCTTCGTTGTTGCCGCACCACAGGGCGATGGACGGGTGGTCGCGGAGCCGTTTCACCTGGTGGCGTATCTCCCGCTCCACGTTCGCAAGGAAAGCGGGCGTGCTCGGATACAGTGCGCAGGAGAACATCATGTCGTGCCAGATCATGATGCCTTTCTCGTCGCAGAGATCGTAGAAATCTTCCGTTTCGTAGCGCCCTCCACCCCAGATGCGCAGCATGTTCATGTGGGCGCTTCGCGCGCTTTCGAGGAGGTGCGCGAGTCTTTCGCGCGATTCCCTCTGCGGCAGGGCGTCCGGCGGGATCCAGTTGGCTCCCTTGCAGAAGATGTCCCGGCCGTTCACGCGGAAGATCATGGACAGGCCGTTCTCGTCGGCCTTGTTCACGAGCTGCAGGGTCCGCAGTCCGATCTTCTTGGCGACGGCGTGCCCCCCGAGCCGGACCTCCAGCTCGTACAGTCTCGCCTCCCCGTGCCCGTTGGGCCACCAGAGCTTCGGCGCCGGGATCGCGACGTCCACGGAAGGCCGATTCGGACCGGCCGCGAGGCGCACCCTCTTCGCCACCGAAGCCTCTCCCACACTCACCTGCAGGTCGTAGTCTCCGGCGCGCGCCGCCTCGCACTCGGCAAAGACCCGAACGACACATTTCCTATTTGCGTGCCGCTGCTCGGTGTAGACGTAGTCGATGCGCAGGTCAGACCAGGCATCCAGGGAGACGCTTCCTGGGATCCCCGCCACCATCAGGCAGGGACCCCAGTCCCAGCCCGCGTGGCATTGGACCTTGCGGATGAGGTTGCGATGAGGGGACTGCACCGGGCTGACGACGTGCGGGACCGGGTACGGCAGCCTTTTCGCCGCTGTGATTGCCGCGTTCTCCGCCGAGGTGAAGACGACGCGGAGGGTGTTCTTCCCCGGTTTCAGGAAGCGCTTCGCGTCGAACCGCCAGCGCACGAACATGTTGTCCGCCCTTCCCGCGCTTTTGCCATTGAGGAATACCTCGGCGATGGTATCCAGGCTTTCGAAAACGAGTTCGACCCTCTGCTCGCGCAGAATCTCCGCACCCACGTCGAAGCCCCGCTCGTACGCCCAGTCCTCCCGCCCCACCCATTGCACCTCCAGCTCGTTGGCGGCCCAGTAGGGATCGGGGATCTTTCCCGCGGCGAGCAGGGCGGAGTGGGTGTCCCCGGGAACGGAGGCGGGAATGGATTCCTTCATGGAAAGGCGATGCAGGCGCCAGGCGCCGGCAAGGTCGACCGATTTCATGCGAACCCTCCGAATCCCTGTAGTTGTACCGGATCAGCGGAGCTCTGTCTGCCGCCCGCATCCGGCGCGCGCTGGCGTTTGGCGGCCGCGTGCCCGCAGCGTATCTTTTCTTCATGCGGACGAAAACGATTTTCGATTTTTCGATGAAGGATATCGCAGGCTCCGAGACGCCCCTGCGGAAGTTCGAAGGCAAGGTCCTCCTGATGGTCAACGTCGCAAGCAAGTGCGGGCTCACGCCCCAGTACAAGGGCCTGCAGGAGCTCTACGATCGCTACCGGGAGAAGGGCTTCGAGATCCTCGGGTTCCCCGCCAACAATTTCCTCTGGCAGGAACCCGGCTCTGATGCCGATATCCGGCAGTTCTGCTCCACCAGGTACTCCGTCACCTTCCCGATGTTTTCCAAGATCTCGGTGAAAGGAAAGGACATCCACCCCCTGTACGAGTTCCTCACAAGTCCCGAGACCGACCCGAAGTTCCCGGGCGCGATCGGCTGGAACTTCGCGAAGTTTCTCCTGGACCGGAAAGGGAGCGTCATTGCACGCTTCGAGCCGAAGACAGAGCCGCTGGCACCCGAAGTCACCGCGGCCGTGGAGAATGCACTGGGGTCATAGGGCGTCGGCCTCGGCGCGGGGCGGGAGCGATTTCAATAAGTAGGTAGATTCACGCCGCCCGGTGCAGGGTGAGCAAGAAATCCTTGAGGAGTCGCCCACTGGCGATGGAGCTACGGATCTGCAGCATCCCATCTGCCCCTGCCTCAG
>JBKQPS010000139.1:0-2897 GCA_052144915.1 Spirochaetia bacterium
CTGCTTGATCATCACCGGCACGGTGTGCCCATCGCCGTCTCGGTGATATTTCTCTCTTCTGCGGGCATCGTGACGTTTCTCAGCGCCCAGGACGGCGGGGGGATCACCTCGGCGGAGTCCGGCAAGAGCGTGGCCGCTCCGGAGCCCCTGGAGACCCGCTACGCGCCCGACATGATCATTCGAACCACGGGCAACGACGTGTGGAGGGTTTCGCGCGATCTCGGGGCCCTCGTGTCCTCGGATGGCGGGCTGACGTGGAGCGCCCGCAACCAGGGGCTGCCCGTTCGCGCCGTGTACCCCTTTACCGTGGACAAGCCGCCGATCATCACGTCGCTCACCGTCGACCCGCTGGACACCAATCATTGTGCCCTCACCACGCTGGACACGGTGTTCGTCTCGGACGATGCCGGGCTCGCGTGGAAGAGTATCGAGCTGAAAGACCCCATCCGGGCGAATGACCAGCTCACCTGCGTCGCGCTGTGCCCCGGCATCCCCGGCATCATGGCGGTCGGAACCTCCTTCCACGGCTTTTTCGAAACCAGTGACGAGGGCCGCACGTGGACCTCTCTTTCCGACCCCCTTACCCCGCTGAAGCTCGGCGGCGGCAGCTACGAGGAGATTGCGTCACTGGCGTACGACCCTTCGGCGCCGGACCAGATCTGGTTCTCCCTGGGTTTCGGCAAGGGACTGTTCGTGTATCGCAAGGGCGGAAAGACCGTGGAGCAGATCGAACTGCCGCCGGAGCGCGGACGTTCGCCGGTACGCGCTCTCTCCTTCAGCCGTCACTCGACGCAGGAAAACTGGTTCCTCGAGGCTCGCACGGACGACGCGCGCTGGGCCTTCCCGCTCCCCGCAGGCGCGAATCCGCCGACATACGGCGGCGCGAATCCGCCGACATACGGCGGCGCGTGGAAGCTGATCGAGCAGATCACGGACCAGGTGGCGCTCCCCGCGGACAAGATGGCCCGCATGGCCGCCGCCGCCGACAAGTACGGGATCTATGTGTCATCGCGCTGGGCCTCCGGACCGCGATTGAAGACCCACCTGGACTTTCTCAAGGCGCAGGGACTGAACAGCATCGTCCTGGACTTCAAGGACGATGAAGGCTATGTCACCTATGACACGAAGCTCGGGGAGCCGGCTCGGATCGGCGCCGTGCAGAAAAGATTCGCCCTCGCGGACATCGTGCAGACCGCGCATGCGAACGGGCTCTACCTCATTGGCAGGATCGTCGTCTTCCGCGACAAGCAGCTGTACAACGCGGACAACTACCTGTACGCGGCGTGGGACAAGGCGGCGAAGGGACCCTGGCGATACCTGAAAAAGGGCGTCGACGATCTGACGGGGGAGGAAACCGCTGTCCAGGGCGAGTACTGGGTCGACCCGTACTCGGAGCACGTGTGGGACTACAATATCGACATCGCGCGTGAGCTGCAGGACGCGGGAGTGGACGAAATCCAGTTCGACTACATCCGCTTCCCCTCTGACGGCGACGTCGGCGGCATCACCTGGCGATACCGCAAGCCGGGAATGGGCAAGATGGAGGCCCTCGAGTCGTTTCTCGCCAAGGCGCGGGAATACCTTTCGATCCCGATCTCCACGGACGTCTACGGCTACTGCGGGTGGGCGCGGATCTCCAACTGGGTGGCCCAGAACATCGAGATGTATTCCCGCTATGTCGATGTCATCCAGCCGATGTTCTACCCGTCCCATTTCCCCCGGGATTTCCTCGGGACGATGGACTACCTCCCCCGGGCGAAATACATCTACGAGGAAGGAACGAAGCGCTCCGCGTACATCGTGGAAGGCCGCAGCGTGATCCGTCCCTACGTGCAGGCGTTCCGCATCGGGGCGGAAACGAGCTTCGCCCCGCCGGTCTACACCACGTACCTGCTGAACCAGGTCCACGGCACGCTGGAAGGAGCCGGGTCCGGCTTCACTCTGTGGAACGCTTCGAACGACTACTACATGGTCACCGTTCCCCTGGGGCCGATCATCGCGCAGGGCTCGGGCGCGGAGGCGGCCCGGTGAGGGCTCGCGCGGACGCGCGCGTGCGGAGAGGCGGCGCACCGGGAGCCCGGACGGTCCGGGCGGCGCCGGTGATCCTGGCAGCTCTCGTGTTCGCCGGTTGCGCGACCGCCGCTCCGTCGCCGGAGGAGCCCTCCCCCTCCGCTTCCGGAGAATCCTTCTCCCAATTCGGCACCGGGGAATCTTTGCTTGCGCACGCGGTCGGCCTTATCGCTGCGGCTACCCCCGCCTCTCTTGCCGAAGGCATTCGCCTGGCCGCGGCCGCGGATGAGATTGGCGCAGCGGGTGCGGCAGGTGCGGGCATCGTGGGGACCGCGCTCCTGGAGGGTTTGTACCCCGAGTCCGCGGCTTCCGCCCCCGAAAATGGGCTTCCATGGGCTCAGGCGCGGCTGACGAGCCCTTTCCTCCAGCGTATCGCGCCCGCACTGGTGCTCCTGGACCCTGACACGGTTGCCGACGATACGGGGTACGCCGCCTTGCGCGAGAAGCTCTCAGAGGTGAGCGCCCTGGAGCCCCTGTCGCCCCTGCCCCCGTACTTCCAGGGCCTGGCACTGGAGAAGAGCTCCGCACCGTTGGCCGACGTCCGCGTCCAGTTCGAATCCGCGCTGCGGCGTTCACCGGCCTTCTCACCGGCCGCTGCCGGGCTTCTCCGTACAATCATCGCATCGGGGACCGCCCCAACGGAGCTGCCCCTCCTGCAGCACCTCGCGTCCCTTTTCCCGACGGAGCCCGAGCGGTTCGCCGCGCTCGCGCGCGCGGAGATCGCGGCGGGCAAACCGGAAATGGCCGCGGACGCCGCGGCCCAGGGGCTCCTGCGCACGCCGGGGAACCCGGACTTCGCGCTCCTGCGTGCGCAGGCTCTCGCGGAA
>JBKQPS010000140.1:0-8832 GCA_052144915.1 Spirochaetia bacterium
TCCGGCAGGACTCGCGCGCCTTCATGGAAACCGCTCCGTGACAGCCGTTTCACTTGCTTTTAGGAAGGAATCGCCGCCGTCGCCGTCCTACACGCCAATGATCTACCAACAAAAAAAATTCGCACCCCGCGCGCGGCGAAGCGGACCCGGTCACACGCCCTGCGCATTTCTCCTCAGCATCTCTCCCACGCCCTGTTCGGTGGTGACCGTGTGGCCGTCCAGCGGCACGACTCTCTCGTGAATCGTGTCGAGAATCCATTCCTTCTGCGGGAAGAAGGACTCCTCCATCTCCGCGCACGGCGTGATCCAGTTTCTCGCGCCCACCACCGCCACCGGCGCATCCAGCGAATCGAAGGCCATCTGGGTGATGTTCGACGCCATGGTGTGCAGGAACGATCCGCGCTCGCAGGCATCGGAGGCCAGCACGCACCGACCGGTTTTGCGCACCGACTCCAGGATCTTCTCGTAGCGCAGGGGATTGATGAATCGCGCGTCGATCAGCTCCGCGGAAAGTCCGTGTTTCGAGGACAGGATGTCCGCGGTCTCCAGCGCCTTGTACAGCGTCGCACCCACCGTGACGATCGTGATGTCGGTGCCGGTCCGCCGGACGGCGGGCTCGCCCTCTTCGACCTCGTAGTAGCCTTCCGGCACGCCGCCGGGCTGGAAAAGCTCGCCCACGTCGTACACCCTCTGGCTCTCCAGGTACACGACCGGGTCTGTTCCGCGCAGGGCGAGGTTCATCATGCCCTTCGCGTCGTACGGGGTGACGGGGAACATGACCTTCAGCCCGGGCATGTGGGCCAGCAGCGAAGACCAGTCCTGGGAGTGCTGGGCGCCGTACTTGCTCCCCACCGAGACGCGCAGCACCAGGGGCATCTTCAGGACGCCTGCCGACATCGCCTGCCACTTGCAGACCTGGTTGAAGACCTCGTCACCCGACCTGCCCAGGAAGTCGCAGTACATGAGCTCGGGGACCGCCCTGCCGCCCGAGAGCGCGTAGCCGACGGCGGCGCCGACGATCGCCCCCTCCGAGATCGACGTGTTGAACAGTCGCTGGTAGGGGAGTGCCTCGGTGAGCCCGCGGTACACGGCAAACGCGCCGCCCCAGTCCCGGTTCTCTTCCCCGAAAGCCGCCATGGTGGGATCGATCGAAAAGCGGTGCAGCATGGCTTCGAAGATCGCATCGCGCAGGGCGATGACCTGGCTCTTGGGAAGCGGCTTCCCGTCCGGGCCGACTCCCGAGCGCGATTTGCGCGCGTTGGCGAGAATGCGGGGATTCTGCGCCGGGGCGATCAGGATCTCGGGCTGCCGATCGTCGAACTTTTCCACGTTGCCGTTGGAGAACATCATGTCCCCGATGGCATCGGATCCGGGGCCCGTGCCGCCCACCCTGACCCGGGGAGACAGCTGGGGAGACACGGCAAGCTCGGTGATCCTGCGCATCCGCTCCTGGGCGGCGTGCTGGATTGCCTGCAGGTCTTCCTCGGCAGCGACCTTCGCGCTCACGAGGTCTTTGCCGTAGCTGGAGATGCAGTCCACCTCCTGCCACAGCGCCACTTCCTCCTTGGTGCGGTACGAAGAGGCATCGGAGGGCGAATGTCCCGAGTAGCGGTAGGTGACGATGTCCAGGAGCACGGGACCGCGGCCTTCGAGGAGCACCTTCTTCTTGCGCTCGATGGCATCGCAGACGGCGAGCGGATTGTACCCATCCACCCGCTCCGCGTGCATCTGCTCGGGGTTGACCCCGGCGCCGATGCGCGCGAGCACCTTGAAGCCCATGGTCTCCCCGAGGGTCTGGCCTCCCATGCCGTAGAAGTTGTTGAAAAAGCTGAACAGCATGGGGGGAGCGCCGCCGACGTCTTTCGGCCACAGGGTGCGGTACTGGTCCATTGCCGCCACCATCATTGCTTCCCACACGGGGCCGCACGCCGAGGAGCCGTCTCCAATGTTCGCGATGACGATGCCGGGCTTTCGGTTGATCCTCTTGAACAGCGCGGCTCCCACGGCGATGTCCGCGGAACCTCCCACGATGGCGTTGTTCGGCATGCTGCCGAAGGGAGCGAAGAACGCGTGCATCGATCCGCCCATGCCCTTGTTGAAGCCGTTTTCCCGCCCGAAGATCTCGGCGAGGACCCCGTAGAGGACGAAGTCGACCGCGAGGTCATCGGCGGCTCCGCGAGAGCCCTTCTCCACCACGCGGAGCAGGGCTCCGCCGAAGTAGGTTTCCATTATGGAGGAGACCTGCGCCGCCGGCAGGCGTGCCGCGGCGGAAAGGCACTTCGCGATGATCTCTCCATGGCTGCGGTGGGAGCCGAAGATGAAATCCTCGATGCCCAGGCGCATGCACTGGCCGACCACGGTGGACTCCTGGCCGATCGAGAGGTGCGCGGGTCCGAGGTGATCGTAGGCGATTCCCTGGTACGCACCCTTGGTCTTGATCGTGTTCAGCATGGTCTCGAACTCGCGGATGAGCACCATGTCCCGGTAGGCGCGCAGCAGGGCGTCTTTTCCGTGGGACTTCAGCTCCTTCTTCATGTCCAGGACGTACGCGTTCAGCGGGATGTCCGTGAAGGAAAGCGTTCCGGGTTTGCGGGTTTCGCGCGGGTTGACGACGATGGATTTCGGCATGGTATCTTCCTTTGTTCTGCGTTCGGCTATCGTGCGAGGAGCAGGTCGAAACGGGCGATGTCGGCGGCGAGAGCCTGGAGAAACCGCGCGCCGGGCGCGCCATCCACGACCTGGTGATTGATCGTGAGAGAAAGCTCGATCTGAGGAATGAAAGTGACGGTGTCGTCCGGGGCCTGGACAGGGCCCGGAGCGATTGCCCCGACCCCGAGGATCCCCACCTGGGGAGGGTTGAGCACCGGGGTGAACCCCTCGACGCCGAAGGTGCCCAGGTTCGTGACGGTGAATGTGCCGTCCGCCATCTCTTCAGGCCTGATTCTGCCCTCCCTGCAGCCGGCGGCCAGGCGCGCCGACTCCCGGGCGATGTCCCGCAGGCTGAGTGCGTGCGCGTTCCTGATCACGGGAACCATCAAGCCCTTCGGCGTGTCCACGGCGAACCCCAGGTGGACCGCGGCGTGGATCCGGATCGTTTCTCCCGAGAAGAGTGCATTCAAGTCAGGGTGCAGGGGAAGGACGCGCGAGACGGCGTAGAGCAGCATGTCGTTGATCGTCACGTCGCGCAGGCCCATCGGCTCCGGACTTTCCTTGAACCTTTTCCGCATGGACTGGATGGCGCGCGCATCCGCCGCCATGTGCATCGTGAGCTGGGCCGTCGTCTGCAGGGAGGCGAGCATCCGTTCGGCGATGAGCTTGCGGATCCCCGCGACCTTTACTTCCCGGAAATCGCCCGTAGCCATGGATGGCGAGAGGCCGACCGCGGAAACGGCCACGACGTCCCGCTCGATGATGCGTCCGCCGGGGCCCGTGCCGCGCAGACCCGCAAGCGATATCCCCTTTGCGGCGGCAAGCGCCTTCGCACGGGGAGAGGCCTTGGGCTTTCCGTCAGGCGCCGGCGCGGAAGCAGGGACGGGGGCCGCGGCGACAACCGGGGCGGGCGGCTTCGAAACAGCATTCGACGATGCGACGCCCCTGAGTGCGTCGGCGTTCTCGCCGGGCTTGCCGATCGCCGCGATCGGAGCCAGGACAGGCACGTCGGCGCCCTGTTCGTGGAATATCGCCAGGAGGGTGCCCTCCGCGGGTGACTCCACTTCGAAGGTCGCCTTGTCGGTTTCCACTTCACAGAGAATGTCGCCGGCCTTCACCGTATCGCCCGCGCGCTTTTTCCAGCTCACGATGATGCATGATTCAACCGACTGACCCTGCCGGGGCATGAGAACGGGAGTTGCCATTGCGGACTCACAATAGGTTTGACATTTCGAAATGTCAATAAGGGACGATTTTCGCAAAGCGGAAAACCCGAAGAGAGGGTGTCCACATTGCAGTTTGTACCCCGTTGTGGGGTACCTCTCGCGCATCGGCCCCCTTGGCTCGGCAAATCATAGCCGGACGCGCAAGATCCACCTTGCTCTCAGGGTGACTGCAGCCGGAACCGAATCGGGATCACGATGCGGCTGGACACCGGCTTGCCTCCCTGCAGGGCCGGCGCGAAGAGCGCCCGCCGAACGGCTTCGAGGGCAGCCGTGTCCAGCGATGCGTGGCCGGAAGAAACGAGCACCTCCGTGGTGGTCACAGCGCCGGTTGCATCAACCGTGGCAGCCACCTTCACCAGGCCCTCGAAGCCCGCGCGGCGGGCGCTCCCCGGGTAGGTCGGAAGGATCTCCGCGCGGGGCCGCGGAAGGATGAGCACGGCGGCGGAGGCCGGCACGACGGAAGCCGGCACGGCGGAGCCGCCGCCCCCGGCGCCCGTTCCGGCAGGGGGCGTGCCGGGACCGCCGCCCGCGGTGGCTGCGCCGACGGCCGGCGTGGCGGAGACGGCATTGGTTGCACCGTTGCTCACGCGTGCGGAGCCCGCGTCTGGGCCTCGGCTTCCCGCCACGCCGGCCGGTTCCGGGGCGGAAACCACTGCGGTCGGCGGCTCGGTCGGGTTCAAAGTGTCCACGGGCGCCGCCTCCACGGGCGCCTGCGCGGCGGCAGGCGGGGGCTTCAAGGCCACGTGTGTTTCCGCGGCCCCGCGCGCAGGCGCCCGCGCGGCAGCCTGTGTCATCGCCTGCCCCCCTTGCGGGGCGGCTATTGCCGTGGCGAGGTCCAGCTCGATCGTCGGGACCGGCGGCTCCGCGCCAGCCGCGGCGCGCGGCACGAGCAGGATCACCGCATGGATGCCGCACGCCGCGAGAAAGGAGAGCGCGAAACCCCGCCGTGGGCTCATTGCGTCACAGGTGAAGCTGCATCCCCAGCTCGGCGGAGAATGGAGGCATCGGGTAGCCATACTGCGTGAAGTAAAGCGTGTCCAGGATGTTCAGAAGGTCGATCGAGAATGTCATGCTGTCCGTCGTTGCAATCTTGTAGCCGGCGTTCATGACCACGTAGCCGGGGAGCGAGGTCGACGCGGTGTTGGCGGCATCGATGAACTTCTCGCTGACGTATTGCAGCGCGAGCTTGAAGGCGTGGATGCCATTCGTGTAGCGGCCGCTGACGGTGAGGTTGTGCAGGGGGACGAACGGGACCCGCACATTGTCCGTGACCTGGTAGCTCTGGCCGAGATACTGCAGGAGCAGGCTGTAAATGAAGGCATAGTCGGCTTCGAGGGAAAACTGGTCAGTTACGTTCGCCGTTGCGTGGACTTCCGCACCCGGGAGAAACGACTCGCTGATGTTCACGGGAGTCGCCGGGTACTGGGTGAAGTCCCAGTCGATCTGGTTGAACACGAGCCTTCCGAACACCGACGCCTCCAGCGACAATCGTTTCCCCGCGAATGCCAGTCCGAGCTCGCCGCTGTACGAGGTTTCGGGCTGCAGGTTGGGGTTGCCCACGTCGCCGTAGGAATCGGTCCAGTACAGGTCGCTGAAGGTGGGCACCCGGTAGGCGCTTCCGAAGGAGGCCTTGAGCGACGTCGTCTCCGAAAGGAGAAGCACCGCGCCAAACTGATAGGAGAGAAAGCCGGGGAAGTCCGAATAGTAGTCGTAGCGGATTGCCGGGGTGATCGTCAGGACCTGCAGGAGGGAGAAAGGCACGGAGAGAAACCCTGCGGTGCTGAGACGGTCCTTTTCGCTGGTGAGATTGGTGCTGTTGGCGGCCTCGTACGAGGCACTCCCGCCGTACACTGCTGACACCTCTTCGGACGCGGCGAGCTTCTGCGTGAGATCGAGCGACACCGAGTTGGTGGTGTGCGTGCTCGTGGGAGGGGAGAGCGGGTCGTCGTAGATCTCCTGCGCGTATTGGTAGGAACCCTTCAGGTCGAAGGTCAGCGAATCGGTGAAGAAGGAGTTCGTGCTGTAGCCGAACGAGCCTTTCGCAGTGGTATCTTCCTGCGTGGCCTGGCTCGTGATGAAACTGACGGAACCCGGTACCCCGATCAGGGAATGATCGAACGAGCCTTTCGCGGAAAACGATCCGCCGAGCAGGGGCAGGTCAAAGCCCGTGTACGCATCCTGGGCGAGGTCCTGCGCGTTGTTCCTCTGTCTCCAGTCTCCGAAGCTGGAGGTGTCGTCCCAGACGAACGCGTTGGCGGCGCGCGTGAATGACCCGCCGCCCGTCAACCCGACATCCCCCGCCTTTCCTGCCAGGGACAGGGAGACTTTCTGGTTGTCGAAAAGGCTCGTCGCAGACGCCGACGCGAAGGAGGAGCCTGTCTCGGTCACCGCGTAGCCGTCGTGGGGGATGTAGCTGCCGTTGGTGATCGCGAGATCGATCGAGGGCCCTGTTGCTTTCTTCGTGATGATGTTGATGACCCCGCCAACGGCGCCGGTACCCCACAGAGAGCTCGCTCCGCCCTGGACGATCTCAATGTGATCGATATTGTCTACCGGGATCCGCGAAAGGTCGACGAAGCCATCGAAGCTCGAGTTCTGCCGTATCCCGTCGACGAGCACCAGGACCTGCGACGAAGTCGAGCCCCGAATGCTCACCGTCTTGGTCTGTCCCGGGGTCCCGTAGTCATTGACCACGATCCCGCTCTGCTGCGAGAGAACACCCGCCAGGTCGGCGGCTCCCGACTCCTGGATGTCTTTCTGCGTGATGACAGTTACAAAACTTGGCGAATCGAGCACGGACGAATCAACCCTGGTCGCGGTGACCACGATCTCGTTCAGCTCGGGGGTTTGCTGGGCCCACGCGGGCACGCAGCAGAGGCTCGCGGCAAGGGCGAGCAGGCAAAGGACATTTCTGCGCACGGAAATCTCCCGGCCGCCGGGTCAATCCTTCGATCTGCATTCACACGGAATGGTGGAAACGACGCACGCCGGCCATCCTTTTTCCGCGAAGGGTGTTGGTCTCGGGAATCGTCTCCTGGCTTCCGGATCCTGTGCCCTGCAGCGCCTTCTCACCCCCGCTCCACGAGGGCAATGGCCTTCGGGTGTCGTCACCCCATGGGTGCCAGCATGCACCCGGCTGCAGGGATCCCCGGTTACAGTGGCGGGACCGCTGCGGAATCGCACCGCATTCCGTGTTTCTCGAAACGGGCAGCTGACGTGAGTGGTACCACGGCAGGCGGCCCGTGTCAATCGCGCGGCCACGAATGTCACCGGATACCGTGACCGCGGTACTCCGTGGCATTCGCCGCCACGGTACTCCGTGGCATTCGCCGCCACGGCGCGTGTCACGGCGCGCATCGGCTCAACTATTGACCCGGAAAAGACGAACATGGTAGTGTGCAGCGAATGACGCACGGGCCTGATTTCGAAACGTTCGGCGAAGATTTCTCCTCGGACAAGATCTACTGCGCGAACTGCATCCATTGCAAGCTGTTCCGTTCGCCCCAGGGGGAGGCGAACCAGTACGGGTTGCGGGTGCGCTGCGACGCGGGCAAGTGGCGGAAGAAGCTGGGCGAAGAGAAGGTCTACAAGTACTTCACGGTGATCCGGCGCACCCTCGACGAGTGCGACTCCTACGTTCCAATGGGCGAGGTCGACGTGTTCCTGAAAGAGCTGCGGAAGAATCTTCCCATCAAGGACGAGATCTACTCGCCGGCCAAAAACGACACACCATGACGGCTCGCGGACGAACACGCATCCTCTGGGCGGCCGGCGCGGCGGCGCTCCTGCTCCTCGTCTCCTGCAAGTCCGGCCCCACGACCATCCCGCCCGGGCTTTCCGCGGCCGAGATATTCCAGCGCGCGCAGGACGCCTCGGATCGCGGAGACTACCTCCTCGGCATCCGCTACTATTCGCTGATCCCGACCTCCTTCCCGGACGACGTCGTGCACATGACGTGGTCGTCGTACGAGATCGCGTTCCTCTACCACAAAATGGGAAAGAACGACAAGGCCCTGTCGCTTTTCAACGACCTGCTGGACACGTACGCGAAGGAAGGCGACACGCTGCCGCCTGCTCCCAAGATCCTTGCGACGAAGTTGAAGGCCCGCCTGGAAGCACTGCTGAAGAAGAAGTGAAGCGCTATTCGTTCTGTCCGGTGTGCGGGAGTCCCTACCCTCCGGCCGGATCCTCTCCCGCGGCGGCCCCGAATCTCCTGCCGTGCCCCTCGTGCGGTTTCGAGTTCTGGCAGAACTCCAAGCCTGCCGTAGGCGCGCTCGTCGTCAGGGTGGTGGACGGCCGGCCGCAGGTGCTGCTGACCCGCCGGGGCATCGAGCCGCACAAAGGCATGTGGGACCTTCCCGGGGGGTATCTGGAAAACGGCGAGCTTCCCGAAGCGGGCCTCGCGCGCGAGCTGCAGGAAGAGCTGGGGACGCGCATCAGCCGGCCGCGGCTTTTCACGCTGGGCATCGACGAGTATCCGAGGGACGACGTCGCCCAGGAGGCCCGGTTCGTGCTCAGCATCTACTACCGATGCGAGATTCCCGACGATGCGCGCCTCACGGTTGCGGACGACGTTGCAGAAGCGGCCTGGGTTCCCCTGGAGCGCCAGCCCGCGGGGATGGCGTTCGGGAGCAACATGCGCGCTCTTGCCGAGCTGCGCGCGGCGTGGGAAGCCGAATCGAGCCGAGCGCCGCTCTCAGGCTGAGCCCGCCGGGCCCTGGCCGGCCGGATCCCTGCCCACCGACTCCGTGATGCGGTGGAGCTTCTCCCGGTCGACCAGGACCAGGCTGTCCCCCTCGGTGGTGAACACACCCTCCCGCTGCAGCCCTTCCAGCGTTTTCCGCGCTTCCTCCATGGGAAGCTCCAGGCTGAGAGACACGTCTTCCAGGCATTTCTGGAAGGGCACGCTCGATTGACCGCTGGGCAGCTCCTGGAATACGGAGCGCAGGTGCAGGGC
>JBKQPS010000141.1:0-11389 GCA_052144915.1 Spirochaetia bacterium
GCCACGGATTAGGAGCCGCCCTTTGGGCGGCTCTTTTTTTCACTTGAACCAGGAAGGCACAATCGATACGCTCTGTTCCCAACAGAGGTCCCAGAGATGGTGTTTTTCTATCCCGAGCCTTCCCGGACTTTCAGCGAATACCTTCTGATTCCGAACCTGACGCGGAAGGGCGGCAGCTTGGGGGCCGTGAGCCTCGCGACCCCGCTGGTGCGCCACCGCGCGGGGGAGGTCCCTGCGATTCGGCTCAACGTGCCCCTTGCTTCGGCCATCATGCAATCGGTGTCCGGCCACCAGATGGCAATCGCCCTGGCAAGGTCCGGGGGAATTTCTTTCATCTTCACGTCGCAGCCTGTCGAAAGCCAGGCAGCAATGGTGGAACGGGTAAAGAGGTTCAAGGCAGGGTTCGTCGCAAGCGATTCGAACATCCGCCCCGACGCGACCCTGGAGGACGTGCTGGCCATGAGGGAGCGAACCGGGCACACGACCATGGCCGTCACGGAGGATGGCACACCTACGGGGAAGCTGGTCGGGATGCTCACAAGCCGCGACTATCGGCTCTCCACCACTCCCCGCGACGCACATGTGGCGGACCTCATGACGAAGTTCAGCGACCTCGTCTATGGCAGGGAAGGCATCACGCTCTCCGAGGCAAACGACCTGATCTGGAAGCACAAGCTGAACTGCCTGCCGGTGATCTCACGTGATGGCAGGCTCTCCTCGATGGCTTTCAGGAAGGACTACGCAGAGCACAAGGAGAATCCATCAGAGCTCGTGGACAGCGGAAAGCGTCTGGTCGTGGGAGCTGGCATCAACACCCGCGACTACGAAAGGCGGGTGCCAGCCCTTGTCGCCGCGGGTGCGGATGTTCTTTGCGTGGACTCTTCGGACGGCTATTCAGAGTGGCAGGCGGAGACGATCCAATGGATACGAGAGAAATATGGCGATTCGGTGAAGGTGGGCGGCGGGAACGTCGTGGATGCAGAAGGGTTCCGCTACCTGGCGGACGCGGGAGCTGACTTCGTCAAAGTGGGGATCGGGGGAGGCTCGATCTGCATCACGCGGGAGCAGAAAGGAATCGGCAGGGGGCAGGCAACCGCTGTCATCGAGGTGGCCAAAGCTCGGGATGGGTACTTCCGCACAACGGGAATCTACGTACCGCTTTGCTCCGACGGCGGCATCGTTCAGGATTATCACATCGTACTCGCGCTCGCCATGGGTGCTGACTTCGTCATGATGGGAAGGTTCTTCGCGCGCTTCGACGAGGCCCCGGGGCGCCGGCTCCGAATCGGCGGCAATTTCGTGAAAGAGTACTGGGGCGAGGGTTCGAACAGGGCCCGCAACTGGCAGAGATACCACGAGGGCGAACAGGCGGGACTCGGGTTCGAGGAGGGGGTCGACGGCTACGTGCCGTACGCTGGGAAGCTGAAGGACCACCTCGACATCACCCTGGAAAAGATCAGGAGCACGATGGTGAGCTGCGGGGCGGTCTCGATCCCAGAGCTCCAGTCAAAGGCGCGGATTACCCTGGCTTCTGCCGTGAGCATCCGTGAAGGTTCGGCCCACGACATCGAGCTCAAAGAGAACGAGACGATCAATCCTTCGAAGTGATTCCTATGTCTGGAACCGCACCTGGACACGGATGTGGACGAATTGGGGCCTCCCATTCATTGATTCTACGTCTGAGGGCGACATGACATAGCTCGCGCCGGCCGGGGCCGCCCAGGAACTGCCTTCGCCACTGTTGATCGGCCTGTCGTTCACATTCACTACGTCGTACCCGGAGAACTTCTCCTTTTCGGCGTACTTGGCCAGATATTCGTCAATGCGTTCCATCGCTTTCCTGGCGTCAAACTGATCGATGATGAACTTGAACTCGATCGTGGTCGAGCCGTCGCCGTTGTCCCACATGCCGTTCGGATGCGCCTCGCCGTAGCTCGTCGAGAAAAACGGGACGGACTTGCAGCTTGCCAGAGCCGCAACGGCAAGCGCCAGGATCAGAAGCTTCCGCATACTTGTACGCCTCCACCGGTTTGTTTGATAAGGGCAGTCTATCATAGCGGCCCGATTCTCTCTACAGGATCGAGACTCATCGGGCCGGACGCCGCTCAGTCGATGAAGCCTTCACGTCTCAGATACGTTGTCGCATCCTCCAGGAGACGAACGGCTTCCCCTATCGCAGTCTCCGCGAGAGCAAGATCGACATTCGCGAACAGCTCGTAATCTGCCGTTTCCCGATCGTCCTTGAGGTTCGTGAAGAACCGTCCCAGTTCCCGCTCGAACTTCCCGGTCTTGATGAAAAAAAGGTTGAAGAGGGTCACCGCGCCGTGATGGGTCGCTGGATTCTGCCCGGCGGTCAAAAGCAGGGCGCGGACCGCGTGGAACGCGGCATAGTACGCGCGTGAGACCGAATCGTCAAAGTCGCCTGATGCGAGCAGCCGTCTGGCCACCGCAAGCTTCTGCTCTGCTTTCTCCAGGTATGCCCTGATGAGGTCCTTAGTCGTCGAGTCCAAGCCTCACCCCTTCCGCCGCGACGTTGGCCAGAAACGGAGTCGGAATCGCTGCCAGCTTCTCGTACTGCGCCCCGGTGAGGATCTTCAGAGAGATCAGGAGCCCTGTTTCCAGGTTGACATCGAGGACCGCGTCGTAGAGCTGGTCGACGAGTGCCTGCTTTCGCTCGGGGAGGATCACCAGCACGTCGAAATCGGAGTCTGGCCGCCAATCGCCGCGCGCGCGTGAGCCGAAGAGGTACAGCGCTGTGACCTGGTTCCGAAGGCCGCGAACTTTTTCAAGGAACATCTGCAGGGCCGGATGCATGAAAAGACTCTACTCCCCGAGCCGGCAGGCGTCAAGGAAAGGCGCCGCGAGCAGCCGCCAGCCACAGCTACAGCTCCCCGTCCAGCTCGATCCCCACCGGGCAGTGATCCGAGCCCGTGATCGATTCCATGATCCAGGCCCGCCTGAGACGGGGCCGCAAGGCCTCGGAAATGCACACGTAGTCGATCCGCCACCCGATGTTCCGCTCACGGGCGCGGGTCGCAAGGCTCCACCAGGTGTAGCATTCGCGTTCCTCTCCCTGCAGCACACGGAAGCTGTCAAGGAATCCCGCTCCGAGCAGCCGGGTGAAGCTTCGCCGTTCCCGGTCGGTGAAGCCCGCGTTCATCCTGTTGTCATTCGGACGGGCGATGTCGATGTCCTCGTGCGCCACGTTCATGTCACCGCAGAACACGACGGGTTTCTTCGCGGAGAGTGCGCCGACATAGGTCCGGAAACTCCTGTCCCACCGCAGGCGGAATGGGAGCCGCGGAAGACCCCGCTGGCTGTTCGGCACGTACACGCTGACGACATAGAGCGTGGGGTACTCCACCGTGACGACCCTGCCCTCATCGTCGGACACCGTGTAGCCCATCGCATCGGCCCACGACAGGCCGGGTGTGCGGGACAGAACGGCTGTCCCCGAGTACCCGGGCTTCCGAGTCGTGGCGAAGTACTGGTGCGGGAGCGTCCTCATGACAAGCCCCACCTGGTCTTCACGGGTCCGCACTTCCTGGAGGCAAAGGACATCGGGCTGACGACGGGCCACCGCGGTGAGCGCCCCCTTGGCGATGACCGACCGCAGGCCGTTCACATTCCAGGAAAGGATGATGGCCACGTGCGCCCGGCCCGGGCTTACAGCCCGGCGATGTTGTAGCCGGTGTCGACGAAATGCACCTCGCCCGTGACACCGCTCGCCATGTCCGAAAGCAGGTAGAGGGCAGAGTTGCCGACTTCCGCCGTTGTGACCGAGCGATGCATGGGGGACCTGCTCTCCATGATCCCGAAAATCTCGCTGAAGTTCGAGATGCCGGTGGCCGCGAGAGTGCGGATCGGGCCTGCCGAGATCGCGTTGACCCGGACCCCTTTCTCTCCCAGCTCGGCGGCGAGGTAGCGGACCGTGGCTTCCAGCGCTGCCTTGGCGACCCCCATCACGTTGTAGTTGGGCATCGCCCGCTGCGAGCCGAGGTAGGTCATCGTAAGAATCGAGCCGCCGTTCTTCATCAGGGGAAGCGCGGACTTCGTCACGCCGATCAGCGAGTAAGCGCTGATATCCAGCGCGACCCGAAACCCCTCCCGGCTGGTCTGGTGAAAGGGCTGGCGAAGCTCGTCGCGTCCCGCGTACGCGATCGAATGGACGAGAAAATCGAGGCCGCCCCATTTCTGCTCGACCTCCAGGAATGTTCCCTCGACCTCGGCGTCCTTGGAGACGTCGCAGCGGAGAATGAGCTCTGCCCCCAGGCTCTCGGCGAGGGGCCGCACCCTTTTCTCGAACACCTCGTTCAGGTAGGTGAAGGCGAGCTTCGCGCCCTCCTGGTGCAGCTTCTGCGCGATGCCCCACGCAATGCTCTTGTCGTTGGCCACGCCGAGTATGATTCCCTTTTTCCCTGTCATGAGACCCATTGTTGTTCTCCCGCCCCACCATACACTGCCGCCGAACGAGAGTGAAGCGCCCTCTGGAAGCGGCGGCGCTTTCGTGCCACCATGCCCCTCCATGGAGCAGGGCGCAGCGGCGGAAGTGATGCGGGGAATCCGGGCGGGTATCCCGGTTGCGGTCGGATACGTGCCGATGGCAATGGCATTCGGGGTCCTGGCAACGCAAACAGGCCTGAGCTTCTTCCAGGCAGGCGCGATGTCGCTTTTTGTCTATGCGGGTGCCAGTCAGTTCGCCTCTCTCGGCCTGCTGGCCGGAGGCGCTTCGGCATTGGCAATAGTGCTCGCGACTCTCGTACTGAACTTCCGCCACTTCCTCATGAGCATCGCCCTCTCCCGGCGGCTGCCGCTTCGGAAGGCACGCGATCACCGCGCGCGGGTTCTGCCCTACGTGCTGGGCTTTGGAGTCACCGATGAGACGTTCGTGGTCGCCTCCCTCCAGGACCGCCTGACGGTCCGGTTCTTTCTTGGGCTCATCGGCACGGTGTACCTCGCGTGGCTGAGCGGCACCCTGATCGGCGCAGGCTTCTCGTCTCTTATCCCGCCGGTCATAGCGCGCGGCATGGGCGTGGCGCTGTACGCGATGTTCATCGCTATCCTCGTCCCGGGCGTGAAGGAGTCCTGGGTGAACGGGCTCGTCGCAGTTGCCGGGGGGGTGCTGGCCTGGGGCGCCTCGATGGCCGTACCCTCCCTTCCATCGGGCTGGCGGATCGTCATCGCCATCCTCGCCGCCTCCGCGATCGGCGCGGGCATCGGCAGCGGGGAGGAGAGCGCCGTTGAAAGAGGAGAGGCCTCGTGATCTGGCTGATGATCGCCGGCATGTGCCTCGTGACCTGCATTCCCCGGATGATTCCGCTGGTCCTCGGGAGGAACCTCGTGCTCCCCGGGTGGATCCGGAGATGGCTCTCGTTTTTCCCTTACGCGGCGCTGGGCAGTCTCATCTTCCCCGGCATTCTCACCGTGGTCGACGGCCGCCCGTGGATCGGACTCGCGGCGGGGGGATGCGCCGCCCTGCTCGCGCTGAAGGCGCGAAACGCGATTTTCCCCGTCCTCGTCGCGATCGCCGTGGCCGTGGGGCTGCAGCTGGGGACGGGCGTGTAGGCGGCGGGAATGCGCGCGAGCGCGCTCGGTTCGCAATAACCAGGTGGGCACCTCCGCCCTATGGTTTGTAGTCTCTTTTTGACTCCGTTTTGTATGTCCGGGCACAGCCAGGAGCAGTCTCCACTCAGGGGTCCTTGAAGCACGCCCGGTGCTCGTCCTACACTCACCGCCATGACCCGCCTGCTGGACTCGAACAAGATATTCGTGCTCGACACGAACGTCATCCTCCATGATCACGACTGCATCAACTCCTTCGAGGAACACACCGTCGTCATCCCGATCACGGTGCTGGAGGAGATCGACAAGTTCAAGAAGGGCAACGAGATCATCAATTTCAACGCCCGGGAGTTCTCCCGCAAGCTGGACGGCATGGGCGGCGACAAGCTCCTGAACGAGGGGATCCGCCTCGCCAGCGGCGGCACGGTGATCGTGGATACCAATGTCCGCCGCGACGAGGTGCTCGGGGAGATCTTCCGCGAGGACAAGCCGGATCACCGGATCATCGCCCTCGCGTTCAACCTCGCGAAGGAGTACGGCAAGGACCGGGTCTTCCTGGTATCCAAGGACATCAACATTCGCATGAAGGCGAAGAGCCTCGGCATCAAGGCGGAAGACTACGAGACGGGCAAGATCGGCAATATCGACGAGCTGTACAAGGGCAAGTGCATCCTGGAGGACGTGGACAGCAGTCTGATCGACGAGCTGTTCCAGGAGGGAATGGTCGCGCGGGAAAGGTTTCCCCTGGATCGCGACCCCTACCCCAACGAGTACTACATCATCCGCAACCAGAGCAAGAGCACCCTCGCGACCTACGTGGCCGACGAGAAGTCGTTCAAGCACATCCAGAAGCGCCGGGCCTACAGCATCGAGCCGCGCAACGCGGAGCAGACGTTCTCACTGGATGCCCTGTTCAACGAGAACATCCCCCTGGTGACCATGGCCGGCAAGGCCGGAACGGGCAAGACCCTCATGGCGCTGGCCGCCGCGCTGGAGAAGCGCTCCAGCTACAAGCAGATCTACCTCGCGCGGCCCATCGTGCCGCTGTCCAACAGGGACATCGGCTTTCTCCCCGGGGACATCAAGAGCAAGCTCGATCCCTACATGCAGCCGCTGTTCGACAACCTGAGCCTGATCCAGAACCAGTTCGAGGAGAGCTCTCCGGAGAGCAAGCGGATCCACGACATGGTGGAGAACGGCAAGCTGGTCATCACCCCGCTCGCCTACATCCGCGGCCGCCACCTCTCGAAGATCTATTTCATCATCGACGAGGCGCAGAACCTCACGCCCCACGAGGTGAAGACGATCATCACCCGGGCCGGGGAAGGCACCAAGGTGGTCTTCACGGGGGACCCGTACCAGATCGACACCCCCTACCTGGACTCGCGTTCGAACGGCCTCACCTGCCTCATCGACCGGATGAAGGGGGAATCCCTCTACGCTCACGTCACCCTGGAAAAGGGCGAGAGGTCGAGGCTCGCGGAGCTCGCGTCGAATATTTTGTAGCCAAGGCCGACTGTAGTACCGTGCTCAGAACTGCATCCCGAACTCCAGGACGAACAGCCGCAGGTGGTCGCCGGCGGCGTTGGCCTGGTCCAGCCGGTACTCCACGTACGCCAGCAGGGACCCGAAGTGAGCCACCTCGACGAAGACACCGGCGCCCGTGGCGGCGACGAGCCCCGACCCCGGTGAGCTGATCCCCGGCTCTCCGACCTGGTCATAGGCACCGCAGTCGAAGTACGCGAGAAGCCCGGGAACGGCGTACGGAAATATGCCCGCAACGAAGTCCGGAGCGGCGATCGCGGGGAGATTTACCCTCACCTCGAGATTGTTCACCGCCTTCAGGTTCGTGTCGTACGCCCCCTTGTCCACGCCTCTCACCTGGTCGCCAAGGCCGGTGTTCTGCGTTCGCCCTCCAAAGGTCTGGCGGATATACAGCGGAACCGGTACGCCGTTCAGCCCGACTGCGTAGTCCGCGGAAACATACTCCCCGAGGTACACGCTGAAGAGGTTCAGGGGGCGCTGGGGGGCCGCGTCGTACAGCTTCAGAAACCACGTAAAGGTGCCATTGAACCGGACAAAATCCGAGTTTCCCTGGATCGTGTTGAAAAGCCAGGGCGGTCCCCACTCGGCAGTCATTTCCGCGGAAGTGCCGTCCCGTACCTGGTGCGTGTTCGTCAGCATGTCATCGTAGCCAAGGCCGGCCTGGAGGGTGTTCAGAAGCGAGTTTCCCTGGTCCGGCAGGTCGGCAGGCGATGGCAGGGTAAGCAGCGCGCCTGACGCGGCCTGGTTGATATCGTACCTGCCGCGGTAGAAGAGGAACGCCTCCAGGAAACTCGTCGACGTGCGCGGGTTCCAGACGAACCCCTGTTCGATTCCCAGGCGCCACGCGGCCTCGGTGCGGTTGAAAGTAGGGTCCGCATTGGCCAGCGTGCCGCCGGGGCCGATTTCTCCGGGAGAAAGGAGGTTGCCCGCGGCGTCGCGGTAGTAGTGCTCACCCTCGTAGCCGCCGCCGCCGTAGACCCAGAACGTGGTCTGTTGCCCGGGGATGAGAGACAGCCCGCGATACCCGACCCCGAGGTCCGCCCCGAGCAGGCGCAGGATGGGATCGAAGGTCCAGGGGCCCTGGCCCGCGGTCTCGTCTGCGCGGACGGGCAGCAGGACGCAGAGACCGAAGCAGACGACGGGCACGATTCGAGCCAGAGCATTTGTGATCACGCGCATTCCTCTTTTCTGTAGCACGCACGCTACATGATTTCAAACGCGTGTGCTATACTGGTTTCATGAAGTCCCGGCGCGCGGCCGCACTCCTCGCCGTGTTTCTTTCGATTCCCGGCGCGGCCCTGTGCGCGTTGTCGATCGACGAGCTGGATGCCAACGCGAGCCTGGTCTTCATCGGCAGCAACCCGCCGAGCGGCTACACCGACCCGAGTCTCGCCATCCCCGCGATGATCGGGGTATCCATCCCCATGCGCCTCGCGGCTCCTTTCTTCCTTGAAGGAGGGATCGATTTCACGGGGTTGTACTACGAGTGGACGGGCAGCTCCGCGGTGGTCACCCAGGAGGAGAACGGGGTGGGCTTTTTCACCATCGGCACCCTGATCAGCCTGCAGGGCGGCGTGAGCTTCCCCATCGCCCCTGCGGTGTCAGTCGGCGGAGCAGTGGGGCTGGACTTCTTCCTCCGTTTCCCCTTCGAGCTGCAGAACACGACGGATACGGACAAGGCGGATCAGAGCTCCGGGCTGTCCTGGTTCTATCAGGACGGGCGGTTTTTCTACCCGGAGACGAGATTCTTCCTGCGGTGGCGCATTTCGGACCCGGTGGATCTCCTGGTGAACCTTCGGGCCTTCTACCCCGTGTTCCACCTCTGGGACGGCGCCGGCCAGCCCTTCTGGGATGAGCTCATGATCTCGGCGGGAATCGGGTTCGGCATCCGGCTTCACGGGGCGCCTAAATAAAGTTCTCCGCCTCCACTTCGGTCCACACGTTCTCCTCCCGGGCGATGAGCAGGGAGACGAACGCGGAGGAAAGGACATCGATGAACGCGCCGAAGCTCACCAGGAGAGGGGCGATCGTCCGCAGGATCAGGTAGCCTTCCTGCAGCCCTTTCGCATACAGGCTGCAGAGCATGAAAATGGCGTAGAATGCGCCATTTCCCGGCATCGCCCCGAGGATGAACGAGACGATGAAGGAGAAGAACATGACCCACAGGGTCTGCAGGAACGTGATCTCCAGGCTGGAGTACGAGCGAAGGATCAGGATGAAGGACACGGTGGACACCATGGCCGTGCCGGCGCGGCCGAGAACGGCGAACATCGGGTAGACCGCCGAGCCGACCATCCGGGGGACGCCGAGGCTCTCCTTGCCGTGCTTCGTGACGATGCCGAGCGTGATGTACTGGTCGCCCGTGAAGAGCCCCGCGATCGCGGGTCCTATGGAAGCGTAGAGCCACCGATAGGGATTCTTCCGGACGCCCATGAGGTACAGCGCGCCGGGAAAAACGCCGAAAGCCACGATAACTACGTCGACCGTCACGATGATGATGATCTGCGTGTACATGCCCAGCTCGGCATGGGTCACGTGCGAGATCCGCGCCGCGGATATGACGATCAGCGCGATGGCGAACAGCTCCACGATGAGCGAGTTCAGGTGGTAGAAGATGCGGGAGAGCGAGTCGAACAGCTGCACGACCGGGCGCGTGAGCTGCCGGTCGAAGTCCATGTTCAGACCGAGCAGGAAGGCCAGCACGACGATGGGAAGCAGGAAATCGCCGCTTCCGAAAAACACGGCGAAGAGATTCCGCGGAAAGACGATCTTCAGCCCGTCGATGACGCTGACCGCGGAGAAGGGGCGGTCCGCTTCGACGGTGATGGGAATCCGTTCGGGGGGGAAGACGAGCACCGACAGCGTGCCGATGATGATGAGAAGACCCGCGGCGAGCACGAGGTACTTGAAGATCGAGAAATACACGCGCAGCAGCCGCTTCTCCTGCCGCAGCTCCGAGGTGCCGATCCCGAGGGAAAAGAAAATGAAGGGAAACAGCGCGTAGCGGCCGACGCCTATCAGGAAGCCGGAAACAGAATCGAACAATCCCTGCGACTGCACGGGGATGAAGAAGCCCGCCGCCAGTCCGATCAGCGACCCGATGAGAAGCTTGATCCAGATCTTCATTCCACCCCCCCCGCGGCGATTCACACTACAGGAATCGCCCTGCCGCGTCAATCAAACGATGATATACTGCAGCCCATGAAAGGCGTCATCGTGACCGCGGGCTACGGCACCCGGTTCCTGCCCGTGACCAAGACAATCCCGAAGGAGATGCTTCCGCTGGTGACACGGCCGTCGATCGAGTTCATCGTCGATGAACTGGTGGCATCCGGCATCACGGAGATTCTCTTCATCACCTCGCGCAGGAAGAAATCCCTGGAAGACTACTTCGATCGTGAAACGGAGCTGGAGTCGGTGTTCCAGGCCGCGGGAGACGCGACAAAGCTCCTGGCCGTCGCGCCGTCGAAGGCGCGCTGCTACTTCGTCCGCCAGCAGGAGATGCGCGGGACGGGACACGCGCTGCTGCTCGCGCGCTCCTTCGTGGGAAAGGAGCCGTTCGTCGTCGCGTATCCGGATGACCTGCATTTCGGATCCCCCCCGCTCGCGCGCCAGCTCATCGAGACGTGGGAGAAGACCGGCTGCACAGTGCTGGCCACCCTCCACGAGCCGCCCGAGATAGATCGCTACGGGGTCATCGCGATTGCGGAGGACGGCCTGCACGTGACCGACATCGTGGAAAAGCCGGAGCCCGGGAAGGAACCCAGCAGGGAGGCATCGATCGGCAGGTTCCTCTACACGCCGGATTTTCTCGACGTGCTGGAAGCCGAATGGACGCGGCACGGCGCGGGAGAGTTCTTCCACACCTCCGCGGTCCTCGCCCTTGCCCGCCGCGGGCGCGTGGTGTTCCGACGTGTGCAGGGGGAGCGGTTGGACACCGGCGAGCCCGCCGGCTACCTGGAGGCGATCATCCGGTATGCGCGGACCGTGCCGGAGCTGAACGCGGTGCTGGACCGGCTGCTGCCGCTGCGCGGATCGTGAGCCCGGACCGCGTCATCCTCATCGGCTTCATGGGCTCGGGCAAGACGACGGTGGCACGCATTCTCGCCGCGCGGATGGGTTGGGAGCTCGTGGACACGGACAAGCTCGTCGAAGCCCGGGCCGGCGCCCCGGTGACGCGCATCTTCGCGGGTGACGGCGTGCGCGCGTGCCGGGCGGCGGAGGCCGAGGTGGGGGCCGGCGGGGGGGGTCGGTGGCGGGTGGTGGTGGGGGGGGGGGGGGG